>CACPEI010000030.1 GCA_902632875.1 uncultured Pelagibacteraceae bacterium | reverse complement strand
GGTGAGCAAAAAATTCTCAAATTAGAGGATTTTGCTGATTTAGCCTCTGATGAGCTTACAGGAGGCTTTGACGTTGTCAAAGGAGAGAAAGTAAAAATTCATGGGTATTTAGAAGATTTTGCTTTGTCTAAAGATGAAGCTGACACATTAATTATGTCTGCAAGAAGTATTGTTTATAAAGATTGAGAGATGAAATATGGAAAAGAAAACAAAATTGACAATATCTGGAGGAGTAAAAAAATCAATAAGAAATATTGAAATAGCTAAAACTCAAGGAAAAAACTCTAGAGTAATAGAAAAAAAAACAAATAAATTTTCTAGCAAAGGTACCTTTCAAAAACAAAGCAGTTTTAAGCAAAAAGGTAGTGCATTATCAAGAAATACATTACCAAATAAATTTCCTAAGCAAAACTTTCAAATAAATGATTTTGAAAAACGAAAATTAGCTGAGCAAAGAGCCACAAAAAGGTTGAAAGGTGAGAATGAAAGTAAAGAGAAAAAAAGCTCAAGAATTGGTGGAAAAAAAAGAGAGATGAAATTAACTGTTTCTAGAGCTTTGAGTGACCAAATTGAGGCCCGTGAAAGAAGTTTGGCCTCAGTCAAAAGGGCAAGACAAAAAGAAAATAAAAATTTATCTAAAGAGGAAAACCAGGAAAATTTAAAACCCATTAAAAGAGATATTAATATTCCCGAGTCAATAACTGTAAGAGAGCTCGCAAATAGAATGGCGGAACAGTCAAGTAATGTTATCAAATATTTATTTGGTATGGGGGTTACAGTTACTATTAATCAAAGTTTAGCAGCTGATACTGCAGAATTTTTGGTAAAGGAATTTGGCCATAATCCTATAAGGGAAGAAAAAGCAGAGGAAATTATTCAAAAAATTAAAGCTTCAAGGTCTGCAAATCTGAAAAATAGACCACCAATAATAACTGTTATGGGACATGTTGATCACGGAAAAACTTCAGTGTTAGATACTCTAAGAAATGCAAACGTAGTCTCAGGTGAATTTGGCGGGATTACCCAACATATTGGAGCTTATCAGATTGAAAATCAATCAAGCAAATTAACTTTCATCGATACACCGGGTCATGCTGCTTTTACTGAAATGAGAGCAAGAGGTTCTAAATTGACTGATATTGTTGTGTTAGTTGTTGCTGCTGATGATGGTGTTAAACCACAAACTATTGAGTCAATTAAGCATGCAAAAGCTGCGAATGTTCCAATTGTAGTTGCGATAAATAAATGTGATTTACCTGAGGCTGACCCTCAAAAAGTTAAAAATCAATTATTAGAACATGAGTTAATTTCTGAGGATTTATCAGGAGATACACTAATGGTTGAGATGTCCGCAAAAACAAAATTGAATTTAGATAAGTTGATTGAGGCAATAGTTTTACAAGCAGAAATATTAGATTTAAAAACAGATTTTGAATCTAAAGCAACCGGTATTGTTCTAGAGTCTAAAATCGATGTGGGAAGAGGACCCGTAGCCACAATTATTGTAACCACAGGTTCTCTAAGAAAAGGAGATTTTTTTGTCAGTGGATTGAGATGGGGAAAAGTGAGAGCTATAATTAATGACAAAGGACAAAACGTTAATGAAGCATTACCATCAACTCCAGTTGAAATCTTGGGAATTAATGGAGCGGCAAAGGCAGGAGATGATTTTATAGTTTTAGAAAATGAGAAAGAAGCCAAAACTTTAAGTGAAAACAGAGCCCAAGAAAGCAAAGACGGAAAAAATCCTTTAACATTCGCTACAAAAGAATCCGCTTTTTCTGACAAATCTTCTGAAGAATTGAATTTAATAATTAAATCTGATGTTCATGGTTCTTCGGAGGCAATTAAGAGTGCAATAAGTCAAATTAAACACGAGGAAGTAAAGCCAAAAATTATCTTAGCTGATATTGGCATGGTAACAGAGACAGATGTAACTTTGGCAAAAGCTTCAAACGCTGTTTTGATAGCATTTAATGTTAAGCCAAGCAAAGAGGCAAAAAAACTTGCAGAAAATGAAAAGATTAATATATCTTCATATAATATAATTTATGAAGTTTTAGATTTTGTAAAAAAAAGAATGTCAGGTTTATTAACACCTGATGTTGAAGAAAAAGTAATTGGATCAGCGCAGATTTTGGAAATTTTTAAGGTTTCAGGTGCAGGTAAAGTTGCTGGCTCGAAAGTAACAGAAGGAGAGATTAATAGTAACTCAGATGTTAGAGTTATTAGAGATGGTTCGATCATTTTTACAGGAAAAGTTGGAAGTTTATTCAGAGAAAAAAATCAAGTTAAGCAGGTGAATAATGGACAAGAATGTGGAATTGCATTTAAAGATTATATGGATTTCAAA
>CACPEI010000029.1 GCA_902632875.1 uncultured Pelagibacteraceae bacterium | reverse complement strand
AATCCACTCCATTTTATAGTTGAGTTTGTAAGTTTATTTATATTAAATTTCTTATTTTTTGAGTAAGAAATTGTCCCTTTAGGTGCTCCCTTATCTCTAATAAAATTTGTTAGACTTCTTGTATCTAGTCCAGTTATTCCAACAATTTTATTTTTTTTGAGCCAGGCATCTAAATGCAAAAATGCTCTATAATTCGAGGGAGACGTTATTTCAGAATTAAATATTACACCTCTTGCCCAAATTTTATCAGACTCAACATCTTCTTTATTGGTTCCAACGTTTCCAATGTGCGGGAAAGTGAAATTAATTATTTGGCCTGCATAGGATGGATCAGAAATTATCTCTTGATAACCAGTCAAAGAAGTATTAAAGCAGACCTCGCCAGTAGCTTCGCCTTGATAGCCTATTCCAATCCCTTTAAAAATCTTTCTATTTTCAAGAACTAAAATACCTGTATGAAATTGTGATTTTTTTGAGTTTGTTTTTTTTACTTTTTTTGTCAATTACAACTCATAAGTTAAAGGTTAATACAATAATTGCTTTATTAGCGCAACCAAGATGTATTATAAAATTGTAAAAAAACAATTTTTCTTTTGAAGAATTATTTCTTTGCAGTAGATTAAAAGTCATGTCCTTAAAAGATACAATTGAAAATGAATATAAAACTGCTCTTAAGTCAAAAGATAAAAATAAAATATCAACCTATAGGTTAATACTTTCCTCCATAAAGGATTTAGAAATTGCAAACCGATCTGGACCTAACAAAAAAGATACAGATGACGAGGATATAAAGAAACTTTTTAAAAAGATGGTTAAACAAAGAGCCGAATCAATTGAGATTTATAAAAAAAATAACCGATCAGATTTATTAGAAGTTGAGCAAAATGAATATGATATTTTGGTAAGTTTTCTTCCCAAGCAACTTGGAGAAGAAGAAACTAAAAAAATTTGTGCTGAGTTGATTAGTAAATTGGGTGCTAGCTCGATTAAAGACATGGGTAAAGTGATGGGTGAATTAAAAAAAACTCATTCAGATGAAATTGATTTTGCTAAAGCCGGGCCAATGATTAGAAACTTATTGAACAAGTAATGAAATATCCAAAAGAATATTTAGATGAAATTAAGACACGGTTAAAGGTATCAACTGTTGTGTCAAAAACAGTTTCCCTAAAAAAAAGGGGGAAAGAGTTTGTTGGTTTATCTCCATTTAAAAACGAAAAAACGCCATCGTTTACGGTTAATGATGAAAAAGAATTTTACCATTGTTTTGCAACATCAGAGCATGGAAACATTTTTGATTTTGTTATGAAGACGCAAAATTTAAAATTTGGAGAAGCAGTAAAGCATTTAGCTCAATTAGCTGGTATGCAGCCTTACATGTTTTCAAAAAAAGATGAGGAAAGAGAAAAAAAGTGGCAAGAGTATAAATTAATCTTTAGCCAATATGTAGAATTTTACCATAACGAATTATTAAAAAATGAAACATATTCTTTTGTTAGAGACTATTTAAAAAATAGATCACTTACTAAAGAGGAAGTAAAAAAATTTAAAATTGGATACATAGAAAAAAACCCGAATTTCTTTGATAAATTAAAAAAGAATTTTAGTGAGCAAACTTTAGTTGAAACTGGTCTGTTTTATTTAGATGAAAAAAAGAAAATACATGTTGAAAGATTTAGAGGGAGATTAATTTTTCCGATTAATAACATTTCAGGTCAACCAATAGCATTAGGCGGAAGAATAATTGAAAATCTTGAATATCTGGCTAAATATATTAATTCCCCTGAAACAAATTTTTTTAGAAAGGGATCAAATTTATATAACTTAGACTTAGCAAGAAAACTTTCTAATAAGATAGATCATATTTATTTAGTAGAGGGTTATATGGATGTAGTCGGCTTGAGCAAAAATGGAGTCGATAATGCAGTTGCAAATTTGGGCACTTCATTGACTGACAAACAAATTTTAATTCTTAATCAATTTTTTGATGATATTATAATTTGCTTTGATGGTGATGAAAGTGGATACAAAGCAGCTTTAAGAGCAGCTGAGAATTCTATTAAAGAATTAAAACCCGAAAAACAAATTTCATTTTTATTTTTACCAGACAAGGAAGACCCAGATAGTTATGCAAATAAAAATGGCAAAACCAATTTCATTAATTTTACAAAACAAAATAAAATATCTATTCACCAATTTATTTTTAGTCATTATAAAAAACAAACTAAAAACAATCCTTCCTCGTTAGCAATTTTTGAAAAAAAATTAAAAAATATTGCTAATACAATTAAAGACAATTTGATAAAAAAATATGTGTCAGAGTTTTTTTTAGAAAAAATTGCAGAATTAACACCCCATTCGAATCAAAATAAGAAAAAGTTTTTTGTTAAAGAAACAAAATCACTTGATACAACTAAAAAGCACTATATTGATAGTCAGTCATTAACTGGTGTGGAGCTTAAAGAGTTTTCTTTATTATATTTAGTAATGAAAAATTTAAATTTGTTACAAGCAAACTTGCATTTAGTTGAGAATATAAAACTATTTACAGAGGTTAATA
>CACPEI010000028.1 GCA_902632875.1 uncultured Pelagibacteraceae bacterium | reverse complement strand
TTAGATAAAGCTAATAAAATCAACTTAGAGTTAGAGAAAAATAATATTGAAGCAATTATCGATGATACTGATGAAAATTTTTCATCAAAAATTAAAAAAATGAATTTAATCGGTGCTCCCTACCAAATTATTATAGGTAAACAGTCAAAGGATGATCATATTGAATTTAAAGAGGTAGGAAAAGATTCAAAAAAAATTAAATTGAGTGAAGTTATTAAAATTATAAAAGAACAAAAAGCAAAATATTGATTTCCACGATTGAAAAAGAAATTACATTTAGATTTTTAAAAGCTAGAAAAAAAGACGGCTTTTTAAATATTATTTCAATTTTTTCATTTATTGGTATTGGGCTTGGGGTAGCTGTTCTCATTATTGTAATGTCTGTTATGAATGGTTTTAGAGCAGAATTAATAAATAAAATTGTAGGATTTAATCCACATGTGACTGTAAAACCATATAACCAAGAGATAGATGTTGCTAAAATTGAGACTAGTCAATTAAAGTTTATAAGTAAAAACCTAATTTCTAGTAATTCAGGTGAGGGAATAATAATAAAAAATGATTATAGTAAAGGAATTATAATAAGAGGTTATAAAGCAAAGGATTTCCCAAAATTAGAAATTATTAATGATAAATCATTTATTGGAAAACCAAAAGAATTAACCAAAAATAACATTTCAATCAGTAAAGAATTAAGCTTTATTCTTGGAGTTGAAATAGGTGATGATATTACCATTATGTCACCTTCAGGTGTACAAACAATTATAGGAAGTTTGCCTAAACAAAAAACTTTCAAAGTGACATCACTTTTTGAGAGTGGTTTGATAGATTTCGATAATAATGTCATTTTTATCAATTTAGAAACTCTAGAGGAATTTTTTGATTTAAATTTTAAAAAAAGAAATTTAGAAATTTACTTAAAAGATCCAAAAGATATTGAAAATCAAAAAAAAATTATTCAAAAAATCTTTTCAGACGAATTTGTTTACAGTTGGGCTGATATGAATAGTTCATTGTTTTCAGCTTTAAAAGTTGAGAGAAATGTCATGTTTATTATTCTATCTTTAATAATTATAGTTGCTGCTTTTAACATTATTTCAGGTTTAACTATTTTAGTTAAAAATAAAACCCGTGAAATAGCAATATTAAAATCCATTGGTGTTTTGAATAAATCAATTGTTAAAATTTTTTTCTTAGTTGGGATAACAATAGGAACTTCAGCAACAATATTTGGAGTTATCCTAGGAATAACTTTTTCAATTTATGTGGAAAACATAAGACAAATTTTAAGCACAATTTTTAATATTAGTTTATTTCCTGAGGAAATTTATTTTTTAAGCACAATGCCCTCAGAAATAAATGCTTCATCAATTTTTATTATCTCATTATGTTCAATATTTATTACTGTAGTTGTTTCAATATTTCCAGCTCTCAAAGCAGCAAAACTTGATCCAATAAAATCTTTAAAATATGAATAATTTAGTAAAATTAATAAACGTTAGCAAAACTTTTGAGGAGCAAAAAAAAGTTAATGTTTTAAAAAAAATTTCATATAATTTCAAAAAAGGAATGATTTATTCTCTAATGGGTCCGTCCGGATCGGGTAAATCTACTCTTCTAAATCTGTTATCATTAATAGATAGACCAAACTCAGGATCTATAAGTTTTGACAATGAAATAATCAATTATGATAATATGAGTAAAAATGATCTTATAAGAGCAAATAAAATAGGTATTATTTATCAACAAGATAATCTACTTCCTGATTTCACTGCTTTGGAAAATATATACTTAGCCAGTCTTGCAGCAGGCAAAAGTAAAAAGATATCCATAATTAAAGCAAAAAATTTATTAAGAAAAGTTGGTCTTTTAAGCAGATCAAATCATTATCCGGCTCAACTTTCTGGTGGTGAAAAACAACGAGTATCAATTGCTAGAGCATTGATCAATGATCCACAAATTATCTTAGCAGATGAGCCAACTGGTAGTTTAGATTTAGAAACTGCTAAAGAAATTTTTGATATTTTAAAAAAACAAATAAATTCGAATAGATTAATAATTTTTGCAACTCATAATAGATTTTTTGCTAATAAGTCAGATTGCTTATTGGAAATGATTAATGGTAATATAAAAACCATTAATGGCTGAGTCTAAAATTCAAAATTTTAATCATTTAAAAATTCATTCTCAATTTTCAATATGTGAAGGTGCTATTAAAATTGATGATCTTAAGGAGGTAGCAAAAGAGAAAAAGATTAAGTCACTTGGTTTATGTGATACATCAAATCTTTGTGGTGCTTTAGAATTTGCTGAAAAAATCTCTAAAAGTGGAACTCAACCAATAATTGGAACACAAATAAATTTTAAATTTGGTGATACAATAGGTTTAATACCTCTCTTTGCTTTGAGCGAAGTTGGTTATAAAAGGATAATTGAATTATCTTCATTATCTTATCTTAGCAATGATGGAACCACAGAACCACATTTAAACTCTGAAGAATTAATAAAAAGAAATGATGGAGTTTCAGTTTTTTCAGGAACAATCAATGGTCTTATTGGTCAATTATTTAATAAAGGTAAATTTTCCGATATTGAAGAATTATATTCAAAACTTAAATTAGCATATGGTGATAAATTCTACATAGAAATTCAACGTCATGGTGACCAAAATGAAATTTCTTTTGAAAAATTTAATTTATCTCTTTCGTCCAAATTAGAAATACCAATAATAGCAACCAATGAAGTTTTTTACTCAAACAAAGATATGTACGAAGCTCATGATGCACTAATTTGTATTAAAAACAAAACATATATAAATGAAAAAAATAGGATCAAATATTCAAATCAACATTATTTAAAAAATAATTCTG
>CACPEI010000027.1 GCA_902632875.1 uncultured Pelagibacteraceae bacterium | reverse complement strand
ACTCTTTTAGTTATCGAACATAATATGAGAGTTATTATGCAATTAGCAGAAAGTATATATTGTTTAGCTCATGGCAAAATGCTTGCCAATGGAACACCAGATGAGATTAAAAATGATAAAAGAGTAATCGATGCATACCTGGGGGCACAATAATGTCTAATCAATACGAAGTATTAGGAAAAGCTCCTCAAGCAGATGATTTAAAAAAACTTTCACCCGATGATATTCATCTTACAATTAAAAATATGAATGCTGGCTATGGGAAAATGGAAATTTTACATAATTTTGATCTTTATGTTAGCAAGGCTCAATCACTTTGTTTAATAGGTCCAAATGGTGCAGGTAAATCAACTATTCTTCATTCAATTTATGGATTTACAAATATATTTTCTGGAAAAATAGAAATTGATGGAAAAGAAATAACCAATTTATCACCAGCTGAAAAATTAAAATCAGTTGGTATTGCATATATTTTACAAGATAATTCTGTCTTCCCTGACATGACAGTTGAGGAAAATCTTTTAATGGGTGGATTTATTAAAGATAAAACAGAGGAGTCATTTCAAGAGGCTGAGAGAATTCTTGAGAAGTATGAAAGATTAAGAAATAGAAGAAATCAACCTGCAAAAGTTTTGTCTGGTGGTGAAAGAAGATTATTAGAAATTTCAAGAGCGCTAGTTATGAAACCATCAGTTTTATTAGTTGATGAACCCTCGATTGGATTAGAGCCAAGATATATTGAAATGGTATTTGAAATTTTAAGAGACCTTCAACAAAATGAAAAAAAAACAATTATCCTTGTTGAGCAAAATGCAAAGAAAGGTTTAGAGTTTGCTGACATAGGTTATGTTTTAGTATCAGGACAAACTGCAATAGCAGGTAAAGGAGATGAACTCTTAAATAATCCTGATGTTGGACGCCTATTCCTGGGCGGTTAATGATTGATTCAAAATATTTTTTGAAAGGTTTTGCATCTATTAAAGGTGTTGGAAGTCCAGCTATAGCCTTGGGAGCTAGCTTTATAGCAATTGGAGCTCTTTTAAAAAATATTGGTTTTACAATTCAAGAAAGTCTTTTTTCAACTTTTTTGACTTACGCATTACCTGGTTCATTAGTGATGGCAGAGTCACTTATAATTGGATCATCATTAATAAATATCTTCATTGCTGTTTGGTTAGTAAATGCAAGATTGTATCCAATGACAGTTTCCTTAATGCCATTATTGATGCACCAAACGCAACCTAAATGGAAATATTATTTATCATGTCACTTCATTGCCGTCTCATCGTGGCTAATAATGAAAGATAATTATGAACAAATAAAAAAAGAAGCAAGGATAGATTTTTGGATTGGTATTGGTACAGCAACCTGGTCGGTAGCAATTTTTTCCACATTTATTGGCTATATTGCGTCAGACTTTTTAAATAGAGATATGTTAATCGGGTTAGCAATAATTAATCCAATTTATTTTACTTGTATGATGGTGGGGGCGATGAAAACTATTAAAATTAGTTTATCAATCATCCTTGGTGCAATCTTAGGTCCAGCTTTTTATTTTATCTCTCCAGAGTGGTGTATTTTATTTGGTGGTTTTGTGGCTGGAACAATTGCATTTTTTATTGGAGAAATAAATGACAAGTAATATTTTTTTAGTAATCTTAATAACTTCATTAGCGACATTTTTGTCTAGATTTTTAGGTGTTGTTAGTTCAGAAAATATTAAAGAAACTTCCAAAATATTTAGATGGTTTAATTGTTTGGCATACTCGACGTTGGCAGCATTAATAGCCAGGATTGTAATTTTTCCATCAGGATTATTATCTGAGATAGATTACTTAATAAGACTAATTGTAATAATTTTATCAATTGGGCTTTTTTTTATCACTAAAAAGAATTTAGTTTACCCAACAATTTTCTCTGCTATCATACTTACACTTTTTAGCAGTTATTTATGATTGAAAAAATTGACGGATTTGAAATATATGAAAATAACCAATCTCCAAGGATAATTAACATAGATATAGGAGATGAAATTTTAAATAAACTTATCTTTCCTTTTAATAAGTTTGATATTACTGCATTAGAATATAAACCGTTTACTAGATTTACTATCGCAAAAAGTTTAGATGATTTAAGTAATAATAAATTATCCAAATTAATTAATAAAATTATTAGAGATCGAAATACAGGTTGTTTTATTATTAAACCTAAAAATTTAATATCTAAAATTGATGATAGTTTTTTAGTAAAGCTTTCAACTGCTGTTGCGCATCTTATTGGGAAACCTAATCATGATGCAATGGCTGGTAAATACTATGCTAGATTTTATGTTAAGCATGAAGACAAAAGTGACTCCTATTTAAGAAAAGCTTATAAAAATATGGATCTACATACTGATGGAACCTATGTAAAAGAAAAAACTGACTGGTTGTTAATGTCAAAAATAGAGGAAAAAAATGTTGAGGGTGGGGAAACTGCCATGCTTCATCTCGATGATTGGGAGCATTGTGATGAATTATTTAATGATCCTGTCGGAAAAGAAGATTTTCTTTGGGGTTCTCCGAAAAGTAAAAATATTGATTATAAAGTTGAACATCCAGTATTTTCATCTGATAAAGATGGAAGAGCACAAATTTCATATATTGATCAATTTCCAGAACCTAAGAATATGAAACAAGGTACTTTTTTACAAAAATTATCTGATAGTTTAGAGGAAAGTAATAAGAAGATTATAACCAAACTCCCGGTGGGATCATCTGTAGTGGCAAATAATTATTTTTGGCTTCATGGCAGAAAAGCCTTTAAAGAACATAAAGATTTGAGTAGAGAGTTGTTGCGAATTAGAGGTTCTTTTTTTATTAATTAATATAAATTAATCACTATAAGATATTTATGAAATTAGGTTTTATAGGAACTGGAAAAATAACATCATCAGTTAT
>CACPEI010000026.1 GCA_902632875.1 uncultured Pelagibacteraceae bacterium | reverse complement strand
AGGGATAATTAAATATATTAGGTAAAAGAATCGGAAACTTCATAAGTAAAATATTAGAATATACTTTAAATTTCTAAAATATAATTAAGAGTGAATTGCCCTTTTATCAACAGATAATGCTGCTTCTTTGACTGCTTCTGAAAAGGTAGGGTGAGCATGACAAGTTCTTGCAATATCCTCAGAACTTCCACCAAACTCCATTGCAATCCCAATTTCTCCTATCAATTCACCTGCGTGGGGACCAATTAGGTGTGCTCCTAATACCTTATCAGTTTTTTCATCTGCAAGAATTTTTACAAAACCATCTGTGTCGTCAATAGCCTTAGCTCTTGAATTTGCCATAAAAGAAAATTTTCCTATTTTATATTTTACATTTAATTCTTTTAATTGTTCCTCTGTTTTTCCAATAGATGCAACTTCTGGACTGGTATAAATAACCCCTGGGATAGTGTCATAATTAACATGACCTGATTGACCTGCTATATTTTCTGCAGCTGCTATCCCCTCATCCTCGGCTTTATGGGCTAACATTGGTCCACTAATTACATCTCCGATAGCATAAATATTATCTTGATTAGTTTTAAAATTTTTATCTGTTTTTACTCTCTTTTTTTCATCTAACTCTACACCAATTTTTTGAAGATTGAGTCCCTCAGTATTTGGTTTTCTTCCAACAGAGATTAGTACAACGTCACATTCAAAATCTTTTTTAGTACCTTTATTACTTATGGTCGAGACTACTGCATTATTGTTATTCTTTTTAATCTTTTCAACTTTGTGCTGCATATGAAAATTTATTCCCTGCTTTTTTAAAATTTTCATAAACTCATTTGAAATTTCTTTATCCATACCAGGAGTAATATGATCTAAATACTCAATCACGTGAACCTCTGACCCAAGTCTAGACCAAACAGAGCCCATCTCTAATCCTATATATCCTCCACCAACAACAACTAATTTTTTTGGCACTTTTTCTAATTTTAATGCCCCTGTTGATGAAACAATTATCTTTTCATCTATTTCGACACCTGGCAGTGATACTGAAACTGATCCAGTTGCAATTACTGTATTTTCTGTTTGAATTACTTTTTCTTTATTCTCGTGATCCTTGATTAAGATATCATTTTTAGATTTAAAACTACCAATACCTTTAAAATAGGTAACTTTATTTTTTTTTAAAAGAAACTCCACGCCTTTAGTTAAAATCGTGACTGCTTTATCTTTATTTTTCATCATTTTAGGTAAATTTAACTTCACTTCACCTATTTCAATTCCTTTATTTGATAAGCTTTGTGCGTTATGAAACTCCTCTGATAAGTTTAACAAACTCTTAGAGGGTATACATCCAACATTTAAACAAGTACCACCTAATGAACCTCTAGACTCTATACATGCAGTTTTAAGACCTAATTGCGCCAGTCTAATTGCACAAACATAGCCTCCAGGTCCGCCACCAATTACCACTACTTGAAATTTGTCTGTCATTTAAATATCTAAAAATAGTCTTCTTGGTTCCTCTAAATTTTCTTTAATCATTTTCAAAAAAGACACGGACTCTTTGCCATCAACGATTCTATGGTCATAAGATAGAGCCAAATACATGACAGGTCTAACCTTAATCTCCCCATCAACTACAACTGGTCTATCAACTATGTTGTGCATTCCTAAAACACCTGATTGTGGTAAATTAAGAATAGGAGTTGAAAGCATTGAACCATACACACCACCATTACTTATAGTAAAAGTTCCTCCTTGAAGATCTTCAATTGTAAGCTTTCCATTTTTTGCTTTATCTGAAATATCTCTAATATTTTTTTCAATATCTGCAAATGATAATTCATCAGCATTTTTTAGTACAGGCACGACTAACCCTTTTTCAGTACCAACTGCAAAACTTATATTATAATAATTTTTGTAAACAATTGTATCGTTTTCAATTTCAGCATTAATTGCTGGAAAGTTTTTTAATGCTACTATGGATGCTTTTACAAAAAAAGACATAAAACCTAATTTAATTCCATAACGATTTTGAAAATCCTCTTGGTTTTCTTTTCTCATCTCGATTACATTGGACATATCAACTTCATTAAAAGTTGTGAGTAGCGCTGCATTATCTTGTGCTTGTTTTAATCTTTTTGCAATGGTCTGTCTTAATCTAGTCATTTTAATTCTTTCCTCTTGACCATATTTAATTTTACTTCCAGAAATTGGTTTGACGGGTCAGTTTGAAAAAAAATTTATTGAGTTTTTTGGATTTAAGCCAGCAATTTGGCATTCTGGAATTACAAAAAAGAATAAAGAAATTATTTGGAGTGGTGTTATTAATGAGAAAATCAAAATTGTAATTGGCGCAAGATCATCATTATTTTTACCATTCAAAAATTTAGGTTTGATAATAGTTGATGAGGAGCATGACCAATCCTACAAACAAGATGAAGGAATTATTTATAATGCTAGAGATATGGCAATATCAAGAGCTTCATTTGAAAATATTCCAATTAATTTGATAACCTCAGTACCATCAGTCGAGACCTACACAAATATAAAAAAAAATAAATATAATCTATCAAAGTTAGAAAAAAGATATCAAAATGCCTCTTTACCAAATTATGAAATTATCAACATGAATAATGTTAAATTAGAAAAACAATCTTGGATTTCAAAGGAGATAATTAATAAGGTAAGTTTCCATTTAAAAAAGAAACATCAGGTCTTATTTTTTTTAAACAGAAGAGGTTTTTCACCAAACGTTTTCTGTAAAAAATGCTTGGGTGTATTTTCCTGTCCCCATTGTTCTATAAATCTTGTTTATCATAAAAATAAAGATAACCTACTTTGTCATTACTGTGGTTTCAAGACTTCTCTTAAAAGAAGTTGTGCTCAAGAAGGGAGCTGTAATTTCATATTTAGTGGACCTGGTGTTGAGAGAATTTCAGATGAAGTCAAAAAAAATTTCCCATCTAAAAAGATTGAAATTTTTTCAAGTGATACGATGAATAAAAAAAACTCCAAATTTAAATTGGAAAAAATAATAAATAATGAAGTTGATATATTAGTTGGAACTCAATTAATTTCTAAAGGATTTCACTTT
>CACPEI010000025.1 GCA_902632875.1 uncultured Pelagibacteraceae bacterium | reverse complement strand
ACACCACAATAAGAGGCTGGTCTAATCACAGATCCACCAGTTTGAGAACCAATAGAGGCAGGAGCCATAAAAGATGCAACAGACGCAGCAGATCCACTAGATGAACCACCAGGCGTCCTAGTTTTGTCATGTGGATTTGTTGTTGCTGGAGGTCCTAAATAAGCCAGTTCTGAAGTTGCAGTTTTTCCCATCACAATTGCTCCTGCTGCATGCAACAAATCTACTATTTCAGCATTTTGAGAATAAGATTTACCTTTCCTGATAACTGTCCCACACTCAGTTGGCATATCAACAGTTCCTATTATATCTTTAATTGCTACTGGTACTCCATGCAAAAGACCAACTGGCTTCCCAGATCTTCTATGATCATCAGCTTCAGATGCTTTCTCTAACAAAACTTTTTTATCGAAATGAGCCCATGCTTTTACATCTTTTTCGAACTTATTTATTCTCTCAACATACTTTTCACAAACTTCAACTGAGGTAAGTTGGGCACTTTTAATTTTATTTGCTAGTTCCTCTAAACTTAAAGAAAATATGTCTGTCATTTAAAATTAATTTGCAAATAATGTTTCAGGTAACCAAAGTGCTATTCCTGGAAAAAGGTACATTAAAACCATAGCTAAAATCACAATTCCTAAAAACGGCATTATTCCACTAAAGATTTGCATTAGTTCTACATTCTTTGATTGTACACCTTTTAAGTAATATGCTGACATTGCCATGGGGGGTGTCAGAAATGAAGTTTGTAAATTTAATGCAATTAACATTGCAAAAAAATATGGATTTACTCCAAAAAACTCAACTAGTGGTAAAAAGATTGGGACAAATATGATTAATATCTCAGTCCATTCTAGAGGCCATCCCAATAAAAATATAATTAATTGGGTGATTACTAAAAACTGCCAAGGCTGTAAATTTAAAGATTTAAAGAAATGTTCAAAAACTTCGTGACCACCAAGATATGAAAAAACTGAGGCAAATGTCCAAGAACCAATAAATAACCACATAATCATTGCTGTTGTTTTTGCTGTTAGGAACACAGACTCTTTAAAATTTTTCCATTTTAAAGTTTTATAAAAATATGAGAGCACCAATGATCCAAATGCTCCAACAGCTGCAGCCTCAGCAGGCGTCGCAATACCAGCAAGAATTGTTCCTAAAACTAAAATTATTAATGAGAACAAAGGTAAAAAAGAAATGAGAACCTCTTTTAATATAACAGCAGTTGGTGGTATCTCCTCTGCAGCAGGTTTGGGAGCGATAGATGGGTTTAACCATGCTCTAAATATTGCATAAGCTATGTAAAGTCCTGCTAACATTAATCCTGGGAAAATTGCAGCTGCAAATAATCTTAATGGTGACAATTGAGCGATAACAGAATAAACGATCAACATTATGCTAGGTGGAATTAAAATTCCTAAACAACCACCTGAGCAAATTATTCCTGATGCAAATTTTTTATCATAACCAGCTTTAATCATTGCTGGCCAAGCAAGAAGACCCATTAACGTTACTACTGCTCCTATGATACCTGTTGCAGTTGAGAATAACGCGCAGGTAATTAACGCAGCTACTGCCATTGAAGCTGGAAGCTTATGAGACGCTAATCTAATTGCAAAAAATAATTTAGCTACAATACCAGCTCTTTCAACCAAATATCCCATGAATAAAAAGAGGGGGACCGCAGTCAACACGTTATTATCCATTACAGTGTATGTATTTTGAACAAAAAGTTGGAATATCCTATTATCAAACAGATGTTCCATTTTAGTAGGATCAAAGTATGCATAGTATCCAAAACCTAAACCCATTGCCATTAGAGTAAACGCAATAGGAAAACCTAATAAGACGGCAAATAAAAATATTCCCATCATCATTATTGCTACTTCTGGATTGGTAAGACTAAATAGCATCTTCTTTATTTCCTTCTTGTGAAGTTCTCATTAAAACTTTTTCTGTTTCTTCGGCATCACCCTCTGTTGATCTTTCAGGCCAACTACCAGTCTTAATACATATTACACATCTAAATACTTCTCCAATTCCTTGAAGAGTTAAAAGAGTTCCAGACAAAGGTATCAAAGATTTTGCCATATAAATTTGTATTTGAGCTGGACTATTCCAGCTTGTTTCTTTTATTTTCCAAGCTAATGCTGCATACTCGTAACCGTAAAAAGCTAAGGCGACAACTCCTGGAAAAAAGAAAATAAAATACAGAACCACATCTATCCAAGCTTGTGTTCTTTGAGAAAATAATCTGTATATTACATCACCTCTTACATGTGCCTCGGTACACAAAGTATATGCACCAGCCATCATAAAAATTGCTCCATACATCTGAAGACTAAAATCAAAATTCCATAAAGTTGGTGCGTTTAAAGCATATGCCATGAAAACTTCATAGCACGTTCCACCCATTAAAATTACAATACACCAGGAAAATGCTTTACCCATTGAGACGCTTAATCGATCGGCAAATTTTATATAAGATCTCATCATAGATATAGACTCTTATTGAATTGTTTTGAATTAATCAAATAAAAAGGGGGCCAAGGCCCCCTCATTAAAATTTATAAAAGTTAATTATATCTTAACTTTTGCAATTGGACCAAACTCATTTTCATATGCAAGTTTGTAATTAGGCTGATTCATCAGCAAGTACTTCATTACTCTCTTCGCATAAGCTTTTTGAGAATCAACAACTTTTTTAAAGAAAGGATCTTTCTTGTTAAAGTCACCAATTACTTTGTCCCAACCTTTTAATTGTTGAGCCAAAATCTCATCTGAAGTTTGGTAAACATTTACTTTATGCTCATTCATCAACTTAGCTAAGTCAGCTGAGTATCTTACTAAAGCTTTAAAGTAGTTATCACTGTTTGCAGCATAAGCAGCGTTTTTCAATATTGCTTGGTGCGCTGGTGATAAACTATTATATGTTTTTTTGTTAACTGGTATTTCAAACATCTCTTGAGATTGGTGGAAGCTTCCTAAGTGATAGTGCTTAGAAACGTCTTGCATACCAAATTGAGAGTCTGAAGTTGGGTTGTTAAACTCAGCAGCCTCAATCAAACCAGTTTTCATAGCTGGCTGAATTTCACCACCTGGTAATTGTCTAACTACCATTCCCATTGCAGTTAAAACGTTAGTCGCTAGACCAACTGTTCTGTACTTCATACCTTTAACATCAGATACTTTAGTTACGTTCTTTTTGAACCAACCAAAAGGCTGTGCAGGCATTGGCATATGGAAAAAACCAATGTAATCGAAACCTACTTTTGCAAGTGTTTCGTCATACAGTTTTCTTCCTCCACCATACTCCATCCATCCCATAACTTCTTGAGATGACATACCGTATGAAGGACCAGTTCCAAATAATGATGCAGCTGGATTTTTACCATACCAATATGCTGTCACCCAGTGACCCATATCTACTACACCTGAACTAACCGCTTGTCCGATTTCTGAAGTCTTTACAACTGCTCCAACCGGTTGAAGATCAATCTGAAGAGATCCTCCAGACATTTCTTTAACCATGTTACAATAGTCTCCAGCCATTTCGAAAAAGATGTTAGCTCCACTTGGCCATGCAGCTTGCATCTTTAATGTTGTTGCTGCATTTGCCTTCACATATGGCATTGCAACAGCGGCTGCAGCTATAGCACCAGTCTTAGCAGCAGTTTTAAAGAACTTACGTCTTGAAGATGTTTTTATCTTCAATGATTTATTTTCTTTAGTCATTATTACTCCTATTAAAGTTAATTAACTTTATTAATTAAAACATAGAATCAGATTAGAGTCTTTCTAAAAAAAAGCGTAGATGTCGCAACAGTTGAATAAGATTCAATCCAAGGTAGAATTAATTTACTTTGTTTTTGCAATTTCCAGATTTAAAAAACTCATCAATATTATCAATTGCTAAGTTTGCCATTGCAATTCTTGTATCCTTTGTTGCACTTCCGAGATGCGGAAGAATAAATACTGACTTAATTTTATTATAACCTGGATTCAAATTTGGCTCATTTTTATAAACATCTAATCCAGCTGCATATATTTTTCTTCTGTTTAGTGCATCAATTAAAGCTTCATCATCGACTATATCTCCCCTAGCTACGTTAGTAATTACCGCTCCCTTCGGAAAATACTCAACAGTCTCTTTGTTAATCATATTTTCAGTTTCTTTTGTCGCCGGGCAGCAAATTGACAAAACATCAGAAACTGAAAAAAGACTTTTTATATTGTCATGATAAATTGCTCCCTGCTCTTTTTCCTCACTTAACTTTGATCTGTTATGGTAATGAATTATCATACCTAAAGATTTTGCAATCTTTGCGATTTTCTGTC
>CACPEI010000024.1 GCA_902632875.1 uncultured Pelagibacteraceae bacterium | reverse complement strand
TTCAACTTATAATTAGAGATTTAAAGAATTTTACTAATTTTATTGCAGAGCTCAAACAAAAAGGTATAAAATTTAAGATAATTAGACACGAAGATAAAAGAAATGCTTTCACACAAAAAATCCTTAGATATTTTAAGAAAAACTAATGCATTATTAGAGGGACATTTTGTTTTATCGTCAGGTTTACACTCTTCTAAATATATTCAATGTGCAAAGCTTTTAAGTTTTCCACATAAGGCTGAAAAAATATGTAAATCCTTAGCCACTAAAATCAAAAAAAAATTTAAAAATTTTGATCTAATTTTATCTCCAGCAATGGGTGGAATAATTATAGGTTATGAAATTGGTAAAATTTTAAAAAAGGAAACTATATTCTGTGAAAGAGTGAGTGGTAAATTTAAATTACGTAGGGGCTTTAAAATTCTTAAAGGATCAAGAGTATTAATTATTGAGGATGTTATAACTACTGGAAAATCCAGTTTGGAATGCGTAAAATTAATTGAAAAATCAAAAGCAAAATTAATTGGTTTTGCAACAATTATAGATAGATCATCAAAAAAAGATTTAAAAATAAAGAAAGAGATAGTTTCACATCTTAAGATTTCTGTTCCAACTTATAAAAAAAACAAAATCCCTAATGAGTTGAAATTAATTCCTATTTCGACACCAGGAAGTAGATTTTCTAAGTGAAACGTCTTGGTGTAAATATAGATCATATTGCAACTTTAAGAAATGCTAGGGGCGAATTACATCCAGATCCTTTATTTGCAGCAAAATTTGTGAAAAAATCAGGAGCTGACTCGATAACCATTCATCTTCGTGAGGATAGAAGACATATTAAAGATGATGACGCAAAAAAAATTTGTTCATTGAAGAAGATTTTAGTTAATTTAGAAATTTCTACTAACTCAAAAATGGTCAATAAAGCATTAAAAATAAAACCAAATTTTATTTGTTTAGTGCCAGAAAATAGAAAAGAAATTACCACAGAGGGAGGTTTAGATTTAAAAAAAAATAAAAATAAAATTAAAACTATTATTTCAAAATTTAAAAGAAAAAGAATTAGAACAAGTTTGTTCATAAACCCATCAATTCAAGACATCAAAACCTCTTATGAATTAGGGTCTGATTGTGTTGAAATTCATACAGGAAAACTATCTAGATTAATAAAATCAAAAAAAAACTATTTTAAAGAATTTGATAGGATCAAAAAATGCTCAAATATTGCAAAAAAAATTGGGCTTGAAGTTCATGCTGGTCATGGGCTTGATTATAAAACAACTCAATTATTATCTAGAATAAATGAAATTGAAGAATTTAATATAGGGCATTATTTAATTGGTGAGTCTGTTTTTTTTGGTTTATCTAAAGTTATTAAGAATTTTAAAAAAGTTATCAAATAACAAATGAAAATATTAGGAATTGGAGTTGATATAGTAAAAAATAAAAGAATTCAGTCTCTTATTAAAAATAGAAATTTTATTAAAAGAACATTTGGAACTAAAGAGCTTAAATTTTCAAAAGTAAAAATTAATAAAACAAATTATTTTGCTAAAAGATTTGCTGCAAAAGAAGCTTTTTCAAAATCTTTTGGAACAGGTATTAGAGGTAATTTAAGTTTTAAAGATATCGAAATTTTAAATGATAAAATGGGCAAACCCTTTTTTTATAAATCCAAAAAAATAGATCAAATAGTGAAAAAAAAGTTTAAAATAAAAAAATATGATTTATTGCTCTCACTTTCTGATGAAGAAGATCATTCAATTGCATTTACAATTTTAATAAAAAAATAATGTTGGATAAAAATTTTTTTAAAGAAAATATTAAGACTTTATTTTACGCCTTAATAATCGCCATTTTTATAAGATCTTTGTTTCTTCAGCCATTTTATATACCGTCATCATCAATGGAACCGAGTCTTTTAGTTGGAGATAGATTATTTGTAACTAAATATTCTTATGGGTATAGCAAACATTCATTTCCTTTTAGTCCACCTATTTTCAAGGGCAGATTAATTTTTAGCGAGCCTAAAAGAGGAGATGTTGTGGTTTTTAAAACACCTGCAGACAATAGAACTGACTATATAAAAAGATTAATTGGTTTACCCGGAGACCAAATTCAATTTATCAATTCAAACCTATATATTAATAATGCTGAAATTCTTAAATCTAGAATTTCAAGAGATGATGAAATATTTTGTGGGGCCAAAAAAGTTGATGTATTTACTTTTGAAGAGATTTTACCTAATGGAAAAAGACACAAAACTGTTTATTTAAAGAATTACAATTTTGAAAACTCTGATAAGTTTTTTGTTCCAAAAGATCACTACTTCTTTTTAGGTGACAATAGAGATTGTTCTAAAGATAGTAGATTTTTATCAAGTGTTGGTTATGTGCATAAAAATAACCTTGTAGGCAAAGCCCAATTTATATTTTTCTCTTCGGACAGATCTATTGGTAGCATTTTTTCATTTTGGAAATGGAACAAATCAATCAGATTTGATAGATTCTTCCAAAAGATTAAATAATGAAAATTAATTATCAAACTTTAGAAAAAAGAATAAAAGTATTTTTTAAGAATAAAAATTTATTAACACAGTCATTAACTCATAAAAGCTATAGTAAAGAAATTAATAATGAAAAATTAGAATTTTTAGGTGATCGTGTCTTAGGATTAGTGATTGCTAAAAAACTTTTAGAAATTTATCCTGATGAAAAAGAAGGTATATTGGATAAAAAATTTGCATCTTTAGTTAATAAAAAGACTTGTTTACAAATCGCAAAAAAAATTAATCTTAATAAATATATTCTAACTTTAGATGTTAAGAAAAAAAGAAATACAATTGAAGACAAGGTTATGTCCGATTGTTGTGAGGCTTTGATTGGTTCAATATATTTAGATAGAGGATATAGTTCTGTTGAAAAATTTATTTTAGAACTTTGGTCAGATAATATAAAAGATAGTATTGTCACTCAGATTGATGCTAAAACTAAATTACAAGAGTTTTCTCTTAAAAGATTTAAGAAATTACCCATTTACAAATTAGTTTCAAATACAGGACCAAGACATAAACCTTTATTTAAAGTAGGTGTTAAATTAATTGATACCAAATTCTATTTTGCAGAGGGTAATTCAAAAAAAGATGCTGAACAAAATGCTGCAATAAAATGTTTACAAAATCATAGTATATCATGATCTGGGATGATATTGGATTTTTATTGAGCAAAAATAGATATAATGAAAATTCATTAATTTCAGATATTTATACAAAAAATTTTGGTAAAGTAAGTGGGATCATTTTTGGAGGCACGTCCAAAAAAATTAAGAATTACCTTCAAATAGGAAATAAACTTTACGTAAGTTATAATTCAAAAAATGAAAAAAGTATGGGTTACTTTAAAATAGAAATCCAAGATGCTTTATCACCTTTATATTTTGATAATAATCAGAAATTATCTTGTATCTCTTCGGCAATGAATTTAGTAAAGCTACTTACAGCAGAGTCTCAAAAAAATATAAAAATATTTACTTTGCTTGAGAAATTTTATCTTTTATTAAATTCAGAAAATTGGATTAAGAATTATATTTTTTGGGAATTAGAATTATTTAAATCTTTGGGCTATGATTTAGATTTTGAAAATTTAGTAGATGAAAAAATTATTGATAATAAAAAACAATACATATCAAAGTCATCAACAGAAAAAAGGATTATTCCTAATTTTCTAATTGAAAAAGATAGTTCAAATGAGGATATGAATTCTTTATTAAATGGTCTTAAATTATTAAGTGATTATCTTGAAAAATCTATTTTAAAGCCAAATAATTTAAATCACCCACTTAGCAGAGTGCAATTTATTAACTCTTTAAAATAATTACTCTATAATTTGATCTAATCTATCAGCATAATAACTGACAATAGCATTTGCCCCAGCTCTTTTAAATGCCATTAAACTTTCCAAAATTATGTTTTTGTCAGTCAAATTACTCTTAATCCCGTGTTCCAATAAAGAATATTCACCAGAAACTTGATATGCCATAACTGGAATTTTAAAGTTTTCTTTAACTTTTTTAATTATATCAAGATATGGAAGTCCTGGTTTAACCATAACCATGTCAGCACCTTCTTTTATATCCAAAGCAACCTCTCTTAAGGCTTCATCACTATTTCTATAATCCATTTGATAATTCTTTTTATTTCCTTTTAATAAGTTTTTTGAACCAACTGCATCTCTAAAAGGGCCATAAAAACTTGAAGCATATTTAACAGCATAAGAAAGTATTTGTGTCATTTTAAAATTATGTTTGTCTAGATATTTTCTAATTTCACCAATTCGACCATCCATCATGTCAGATGGTGCTAAAACATCACAACCCATTTGTACCTGCAACAAAGATTGATCTAACAAAATTTTTATAGTTTCGTCATTTAACACATATTTGTTTTGTAAAAGACCATCATGACCATGTGAGGTATATGGGTCTAATGCAACATCACACATTATTCCAATCTCATCTTTATAATTTTTTTTAATTATCTGTAGAGCTCTACAAACCAGATTGTTTTCATTAATAGCCTCGGTACCTAAGTTATTTTTTTTTCTTTTTTCAGTGTATGGAAACAATGCAATCATAGGTATGCCTTTTTTAATTACTCTATCTACTAGATTATTTAATTTATCTAAAGTATATCTGTAAACACCTGGCATTGATTTAATAGATTGTTTTTTATTTTTTCCTTCAATCAAAAATATTGGTAATATGAAATCATTAGGTGTTAGGTTATTTTCCTCAATTAAGCGTCTAGACCAATCACTTTTGCGGCTGCGTCTCATTCTTAAACTGGGATATTTTCCTGTAATCATGTTAAATTTCTATAAATAATGCGACAAATGTTATATATAAATATATCTTAAAAAAGATAATAAACAACATTAGGAGACAA
>CACPEI010000023.1 GCA_902632875.1 uncultured Pelagibacteraceae bacterium | reverse complement strand
ATCCAGTTTTCAACTCATATCACTCTGAAACTGAAATGCTTAGATATTTAAAAAGATTAGAAGATAAAGATATTGCATTGAATAGAACTATGATTGCACTCGGCTCATGCACAATGAAGTTGAATGCTGCTGCCGAAATGATTCCAATATCATGGAAAGAATTTGCTGAACCTCATCCGTTTGTTCCAGTTGAACAAATGGAGGGTTTTAGAGACTTATTTACTGATTTAAAAAATTGGTTGCGTTCAATAACTGGTTTTTCAGGTGTTTCTTTGCAACCTAATGCCGGAGCTCAAGGTGAGTATGCGGGTTTAATGGTTATCAGAAAGTATCATTTAGATAGAGGTGAAGCTAATCGAAATATATGTTTAATTCCAAGTTCAGCACATGGCACTAACCCAGCAAGTGCACAAATGGTTGGAATGAAGGTGGTTGTTGTTAATTGTGATAAAGAGGGAAATGTTGATTTTGATGATTTAAAGAAAAAAGCTGAACATCATTCGGAAAATCTTGGGGCATTAATGGTAACTTACCCATCTACACATGGAGTATTTGAGGAAAAAATAACTGATATTTGTGAATTAGTGCATAAACATGGTGGCCAGGTCTATATGGATGGAGCAAATTTAAATGCTTTAGTCGGAGTTGCAAAGCCTGGGAATTTTGGTCCAGATGTTTGTCATATTAATTTGCATAAAACATTTTGTATTCCCCATGGTGGAGGAGGTCCTGGTATGGGACCCATTGCTTGTAAGAAACATTTACAAGTTTATCTGCCTAATCATCCAGTGATTAAAGATTGTGGGCCAACATCTGGTATCGGAGCAGTGTCTGCAGCTCCTTGGGGTAGCTCAAGTATTCTATCGATCTCTTGGATGTATATTAAAATGATGGGATCAGCTGGGTTAAAGCTTGCTACTGAAGTGGCTATATTAAATGCAAATTATATTGCTCATAGACTAAAAGATCATTTTCCAATTTTATATAAAGGATCAAATGGAAATGTTGCTCATGAATGTATTATTGATATTAGAAATATTAAATCAGATACAGGAGTGACTGAAGAAGATATTGCAAAAAGATTAATAGATTATGGATTTCATGCACCAACAATGTCATGGCCAGTAGCTGGTACAATGATGATAGAGCCAACCGAAAGTGAAGGTTTGTCAGAACTTGATAGATTTTGTGACTCTTTAATCAAGATTAAAGAAGAAATTGAAAAAATTAAATCAGGTGAATTTGATAAAATAGACAATCCAATAAAAAATGCTCCTCACACAGACAGTGAACTAGCTTCTGATGATTGGACACATAAATACTCAAGAGCAGAAGCTGCTTATCCAGCAAAATTCTTAAGATCAAATAAATTTTGGCCTCCAGTTGCAAGAGTGGATAATGTTTATGGTGACAAGAATATATTCTGTACTTGTCCAAGCATAGATGAATTTAAAGAAGATGCAGCTTAAAAATTAATGAAGATTGCTGTTGTCGGCTCGGGCATATCAGGATTGAGCGCTGCATATTATTTGTCAAAAAAACATCACGTAGATCTTTTCGAGAAAGAAGATCGTTTCGGTGGTCACTCTCATACGATTGATTTATCTTTGGGTACAAAAAAAGTTCCAGTTGATATAGGTTTTATTGTATTCAACTATACAACTTACCCACATTTAATAAATTTTTTTGAAGAGAATAATATTGCAATTGAAAAAAGCGATATGTCTTTTTCTGTGTCTGTTGAAAAATCTTCATTTGAATATTGTGGTAGAGGATTAAATGGAATTTTTTCGAATAAGAGCAATCTGTTTAATCTGAGATTCCTCAAAATGTTTTTTGATATAATTAAGTTTTACAAAAAATGTGATAATATAAAAAAAATTGATCAAGAGACTACACTTGGCGATTATTTGAGTAAGGAAAATCTTTCAGAAGAGTTTATCAATTATCATTTGATACCGATGGTTTCAGCTATATGGTCAATGCCACCAAGTGCTGCTAGTCAAATGCCATTAAGATTTTTCTTAAAGTTTTTTCAAAATCATGGCTTGTTTAAATTAAAAAATAGACCCCAGTGGTACACAGTATCAAATCGAAGTAGAACTTATGTACAAAATATTATTTCAAAAATCAGTGGTGAACATTTTAAAAATTATCCAATCAAAAAAATTAAAACAAAAACAACAGGTATAGATTTATATTACGGTGGAGAAAGTGAATATTTTGGTTATGATAAAGTCGTAATTGCAACACATGCTGATGAAGCATTATCAATAATTGATAATCCAACCGACCAGGAGAAGAATGTACTTTCAAATTATAGATATAAAGAAAATATTGCTTATATTCATACCGATGAAGAAGCTATGCCAAAAAATAAAAAAGCTTGGTGTTCATGGAATTCATCAATCAAAAAGGATGAAATAGAAAAAAATTCAATTACATATTGGTTAAATTTATTACAAAACCTTAAATGTGACGAAAATATTTTTCTTACCTTAAATCCTTATTTTAAAATTGATGATAAGAAAATTTTAAAAAAAGTAAGATTTACGCATCCATATTTTGATCAATCTGCACTTAATTTTCAAAGTCAGCTATCAAATTTACAAAATATAAGAAATATTCTTTACTGTGGTAGTTATTTTGGTTACGGTTTTCATGAAGATGGAATAAAATCATCTATTGAAATGCTTAAGACCCTTAATGACTAGTTGTATATATAATGGCACTGTTATTCATAAAAGATTTAAACCAAAGATACATTTTTTTAAGTATAGGGTATTTTCACTCTTAATTGATCTTTCTGAATTAGAAAAATTAGATAAAACAATTAATTTTTTTTCATACAATAAATTTAATTTAATTAGTTTTTTTGATAAAGATCATGGTGATAGAGATGGATCACTCTTAATAGATTGGGTTAAAAAAAATCTTAAGCAAAATAATATTAGTAGTGAAAATATTAAAATTAAACTTTTATGTTACCCCCGAATCTTTGGATATGTTTTTAATCCTTTGAGTATTTTCTATGTATACAACGATCACAACGATTTAATTGCTATACTTTATGAAGTAAAAAATACTTTTGGAGAGCAACACACTTATGTTTTTAAAGTAAAAAATAACAATCTATTACAACACAATTGTGAGAAAAAATTTCATGTCTCACCATTCATTGAAATGAATTGCAATTATTTTTTTAGAATTTTAAAACCTGCAGATAAGATTTCAGTAATCATAGATCAATATCAATTCAACGAAAAAATATTATATGCTTCTCAAGATGGAAAAAAAACAGATTTTACAACTTCAGAGTTAATCAAATCTTATTTAAAACATCCCTTAATGACCTTTAAAATTATTGTAGCGATACATTTTGAAGCGTTTAAATTATGGATCAAAGGAATAAAGTTTATCCAAAAAAAATTAAAAATAAGAAACAACATATCTTTTGAAAATTAATGCCCTTTAATAAACTTTCAGACAAACTGGTTTTTAATATATTAAATGGTATTAAAGTTGGTTATCTAGAAATTAGGAATTATCAAGGTGAAGTTTTTAAATTTGGTAATCCTCAGGATAATCTAAAAGCTCAATTAAAAATAAAAAAACCAAATTTTTCTTTAAATCTTATAAAAGGTGGCAGTATCAGTTTTGCAGAATCTTACATGAGAGGTGAATTTGAAACCGATAATTTATCCAATCTAATTGAAATAACTGCCCGAAATATCAGAATCATATACAAGTTTTCAGGTTTACTCGATTTTCCAATTATAAATTTTTTAAAAGGGATCTTTATAAAAAATACAAAAAATAGAAGTAAAGAAAATATTGCAAAACATTACGATCTGGGAAATGATTTTTTTTCATTATGGCTCGATGAAACTTTAACTTATTCAAGTGGAATTTTTAGTAAGACCACTAAAGATCTTTCAGATGCACAAAATAATAAATATCAAAAAATGATAGATTTAATCAAACCCAGTAACGGTGATAGAGTATTAGAGATTGGATGCGGTTGGGGTGGTTTTGCTGAATATTTAGGTAAAAAATATGATGTGAAATTAGATTGTATTACTATTTCAAAAAAACAATTTGAATATGCAAAACAGAGAATTCATAATTGCGGTTTAAATGAAAAAGTAAATATTGAAATAAAAGATTATAGAGATTTACAGGATAAATATAATTCAATAGCGTCTATAGAAATGATTGAGGCAGTAGGGCAAAATTATTTGGAAAGTTATTTTAAAACTATTAAGAAAAACCTTTCTACTGATGGTAGGGCAGCCATTCAAGCAATTACGATCGATGATAATTTATTTGATAGATACAAAACTAAACAAGATTTTATTCAGAAATATATTTTTCCAGGTGGATTTCTTCCAAGCAAAAACAGTTTGAATAAATATGTTTCAGACAATGGCTTAACAATTAAGTCTTACGACTCTTATGCTGATCATTATGCAAATACATTAGCTATCTGGAAAAATGAATTTAATAGAAAATGGGATTTAATCAAAAAACAAGGATTTGATATGACTTTTAAAAGAATGTGGGAATTTTATCTTTCTTATTGCGAAGCGGGATTTAAATCAAAAAATATCGATTTGATACAATTTTCAATTCAAAATAAATAAAAAACAGGAGGATTGTGATTAAAATAGGAAACATAAAATCAATTTTATTGATAATTTTTTTATTCTTAATTACAAACTGCTCAAAAAATAGTGATATGAAACCAGAAGATTTTAAAGAAAAAGAACCAAGACTGATAATAGAAAATTACTTATCAGGTAATGTAAAAGCTTGGGGAATTCTTCAAAATAGATCTGGAAAAGTCACAAGACAGTTTTCAGCAGATTTAGATGGCAAGTGGGATGGCAAACAGTTAATCCTTGATGAAAAATTTAATTGGGATGATGGTGAAGTACAAACCAGACAATGGCAAATTACTAAAATTGATGAAAATAATTATGAAGGTACCGCCGGAGATGTAGTTGGTAAAGCCAGAGGTTACTCCTATGGTCCAGCTTTTAAGTTTGAGTATGTTTTGTTAGTCCCAGTAAAAGGTAAAGAAATCAAAATAACTTTTGATGACTGGATTTTTAAACAGGATGATCGAGTAGCTATTAATAGAGCCACGATGACTAAGTTTGGTATCAAAGTAGCAGAACTAACGGTCGTGTTTGTAAAAGATTAATTCTTTTTCTGATATTTTGTCATTTTTCCAACTAAAGCAAAATAAATTTTACTTGGAAGAAAACTTAAGATTTTAAGTGTGATAGTTAATGATTTTGGAAAATGAATTTCAAAAGCTTTTTTGTTTATTAATCCGTCGTATATTTTATCAGCTGCGTATTCTGTAGTTTTTAAAAAAGGCATTTTAAAATCATTTTTATCTGTCATAGGAGTTTTGATAAAACCTGGTGATACCAAACACACTCGGACATTCGATCGTCCAAAATCAAAATATAAACTTTCAGCTAAATTATTTAGTGCAGATTTTGAGGGCCCGTATCCTGTTGAATTTGGTAAACCTCTATAGCCTGCAATTGAGGAAACAATGGTTATAGTTCCACTTTTTTTATTTTTAAAATATTCTTCGACTGCTTTAATACTATTTAATGTTCCAAAAAAATTAACTTTGAATACTTCCTCAATTTGCTCTACATCAATATCCTTTTCTTTTTTTGGATCCCATGTGCCAGTAGAAAAAAAACAAATATCTATATTTTCAAATTTATTTTTAATTTTTTCAAAAACCTCTTTACATTTTGATTTGTCAGTCACATCTAAAGGGAATGAACTTATATTTTCATGATTATCTGAAATTTCATTTAAAAGGTTTTCACGTCTTGCTGAAACAGCAACATTCCACCCTTCATTAGCAAATTTTATTGCCAAAGCTTTACCAATACCAGTACTTCCACCTGTGATCCAAATTGTTTTTTTATTCATTATTAAAGATGTATAATACTAATATGTTAAAAAATAAATTTTTATCATTATTACTTTTTTTTATCATTACATTTTCAGCCTCATTTATTGGTAGTTTAGTGACAATTAGCCTTAAAGAGCCTTGGTATTCACAATTAATAAAATCAAAATTCAATCCACCAGAGTGGATATTCGCTCCTGTTTGGACAACACTCTATTTAATGATGACATTAGCCATATGGTTTTTTTGGCATAGTAAAAATAGGGACATGAATACGATTTATATTTATTTTATCCATATTATTTTTAATACAACTTGGAGTATTGTTTTTTTTGGATTGCACCAAATATTTTTAGCTTTAATTGTTTTAATAATTTTAATTGGTTTAATAATCACTTTGATAATAAGATATAAACGTGTCAA
>CACPEI010000022.1 GCA_902632875.1 uncultured Pelagibacteraceae bacterium | reverse complement strand
TCAAGCAAACATTAGTAATAAAAATAATTTTGATTTAATTGCAACAAATGTGCTGGGTAATTATGGAAGAATATTTTCTGAATATGTGTTTTTACAAGATTTCAGGAATGAAAAACTTGCAAATTATATTTCTATAAATGGACAGAAATATCTTGATGATATAATTAAAAAACAAAAAAAGGTTGTATTTATTTCTGGTCATTTCAACAATTTTGAGTTGATGGCTATGCAGCTAGAAAAATATGGAATTAATCTTACTGCTATCTATAGACCTCTCAACAATATATTTTTAAATAAAACAATGGAAAAAATTAGGACTAACTTCATATGTAGGAAACAAATTAAGAAAGGAAGATCTGGTTCACGAGAATTAGTTAAAAATTTTAAAGAAGGATCATCTGTTGCATTAATGATTGATCAAAGAGTTAGGGAAGGTATTAATGTTCCTTTCTTTCAAAAAACATGCTCAACAACAACCATTCCGGCTCAACTAGTTAAAAAATATGAATGTGAAATTGTACCAATATATATTGAGAGAAAAAAAAAACATTTTTTTGAAATGACAGTTTCTAAGCCATTAGTTTTTGATAAAAGTTTAAATATCGATGATATATCAGCTGAATTAAATAGGATTTTGGAAAAAATGATATTAAAAAACCTAGATCAGTGGATCTGGACACATAATAGATGGCAAAAATAATTAAGATAAATTTTTCTCTCTGACGATAGAAGCTTCTATATAAGAAAAATAAGGCTCTTGCCTATCAACGTTCCAATAATTTAAATTTTCTAATAATATTTTCTTATTGGAAACAGCACAAATTACGTGATCTCCCTTTTCAATCACCTCAAAAGTATTTGGCAAATATTTTAATTTAGCTAGCTTGTTTGTCATAATTTAAGATATATAAAAGAATTATGAAAATTGCAATTCTAGGAAGTGGTGGTAGAGAACATGCATTAGCACATTCAATTTATAATTCAAAAAAAACTAAAAAAATTTTTTGTCTACCAGGAAATGCAGGTACTGCTCAGATTGCAGAAAATGTTGAAGTTGACATAAACAATTTTGGATTAGTCCAAAATTTTATTGAAGAAAAAAATATCGATTTAGTGATTGTGGGTCCAGAAAAACCATTAGTTAACGGTATAGTGGACTTTTTAGAAAAAAAAAATATATCAGTTTTTGGTCCTAAACGTAAATCTGCTAAGCTTGAAGGATCAAAAATTTTTACAAAACACATTTGTGAAAAATACAAAATACCAACAGCGAAATTTGGTGTTTTCGAGACAAAAGACCTAGCTAGTAATTTTATAAAAAATTCAAAAATGCCGGTTGTCATTAAAGCTGATGGGTTAGCGTCAGGTAAAGGAGTCTATATTTGTAATGATTTATCACAATGCCAAAATGCAATAGACGAAATTTTTAATGGAAAATTTGGTACAGCTGAAAATGTGCTTATAGAAGAATTTTTAGATGGTGAGGAAATGAGCTTTTTTATAATTTCAGATGGAAAAACTTTTAAATTTTTTCAAACTGCGCAAGATCATAAGCGTGTTGGTGAGGGTGATACTGGAAAAAATACTGGTGGGATGGGTGCTTACTGCCCATCTAAAATTATTAATAATCATCTTTACGAAAAAGTTATAAATCAGATTATAAAACCAACACTTAAAGCTATCAATGACTTAGGGGAAAATTACACAGGGTTTTTATATGCAGGACTAATGATTAAAGATGGCAACCCATATTTGATTGAATATAATGTGAGGATGGGTGATCCAGAATGTCAAACCATTTTGCCTTTATTAAAATCAGATTTCTTAGATTTAATTTTAGCTTGTAACAAAAAAACTTTAAGTAACTTTGAAATTGAATGGTTAGATAAGAGGAGTATGTGTATAGTGTTATGTGCAAAAGGATATCCTGAAGATTATAAAAAAAATGTAGAGATAAAAAATATTTTTAATCTAAAAAAAAGTAGCGGGAGTTTTTTGTTTCATGCCGGAACATTAATTAAAGATAAAAAGATTTATTCTGTAGGTGGTAGAGTTTTAAATTTTGTGAGTACCAACACAGACTTGTACAATGCTAGAAAAAAAATATTAGCCCAAATAAATGAATTGAATTGGAATGAGGGTTTTTTTAGAAAAGATATAGGTTTTAAAGCTATAGATAATTAAATGAGAATTATAGGTGGCTCACTAAAGGGGAAAAAACTTTTTCAACCAATTGATCAGGATACCAGACCATTAAAAGACATAGTTAAAGAGTCAATTTTTAATATTCTTCAGCATTCTGTTGATAATAAAATTAATTTATTAAATTCAAATGTTCTCGATTTATTTTCAGGAACTGGATCCTTTGGTCTTGAATGTCTCTCAAGGGGGGCAAAAAAAGTGACCTTTTTTGAAAATCATTTAAATTCAATAAAAATATTAGAAAAGAATATTAATTTTTTAAATTTGGAAGATAAATCAGAGATTATAAAAAGTGATGTGTATAATTTAGAAAATGATCTTTCAAAAAATAAATTTGATCTTATTTTCATTGATCCGCCGTTTAGAGATGAAAAATTGAATAATCTGTTAAAAAAATTAAATACTTCAAAATTTGTGAGGCCAAATACTATAGTAATAATTCATAGAAACAAAAAAATTAAAGAGATCATTGACAGTAAATTTAATATTTCTAGGGAAAAAGTTTTCGGTTTATCCAAAATATTATTTGGAAGGATTGACAGATAAAAATTTTTTAGTTTGAGTTTTTATCAACTCGACAGATGGTTGATCAAAAGGGTTAACTTTTAAAGCCCTTCCTAAAAGAATAGTTTCTAAAATAAAAAAAATAAACAATTCACCTAATGTTTTTTCATCTCTCTTTAAAATATTAAAACTTCTAAAAGGAATTTTTTTCATTTCAAATACTTTTTCAGTAGCGATTTTTTGATTATAAATAATATTCGTCAAAGTTTTGTCTTTAAAACTCATAAATCTCTGAGAAAATCTTTTAAAATAAACTTTTTTTGAATTTTGCTCATTTAAGAAAAAGAATGAGTAAAAATTATTTTTAATACCATCTATATAAAGTTGCATAACACTATGATTGTCTTTTGGTACATTCGATATAATTGGTAAAATACCCTTGTTTTTTTTTCCTAAACTTTCGGCAGTCAATTGCTTATACCACTCTAAAAAATTAATTAAACTTGGATTATAATTTAATAAGATTGAATTATTTTTTTTTTGTTTACTTAAAGATAAGATTGACTCAACATTATTCAATAGTGAGTTTAAAAAATACTTATTTTTAATTATGTTGTTTAATTGTCTAAATTTATTTGGTTTAAATCCCATTAATTCAGCTGGTAGCATACCAACTTCTGACAATACAGAATATCTTCCACCAATAAAATTATTATGATGAATAATTTCAGATTTCAAATTTTGAGCAAGATTTAAAAGATAACTTTTTTTATTTTGTGTTATAAATATATTTTTATCACCCTTATTATTTAAAACATTAAAATTCGCAATAGTCTCTAAAGTATTGCCAGATTTTGAAATTACTAAATTGCAATATTTTTTTCTTTTAAAATGATAATTTGGAGAAATATTATTAACAAAATGAAATTTCCTTTTTCTTTCTTTTCCAAAAAAACTTGAAATTGCTTCTGCACCTAAAATTGAACCACCCATCCCAATAATTCTAATTTCTGAATTACCAGCAATCTTTTTTATATTTCTAATATTATATTTGTCTTTATAATTCAAACTAAGTGAATTGATTACTTCACTTTTGTCCTTTAAAAGAAAAGATAAGTTTTTTTTATTTTTTTTTGAAATTTTTTTTTTTCTAAAATTTTTTAGAATTATTGTTTTACTGATCATCAATCTTTCTTAATACTTTTAAGTATCAACTCCTCAATAGAACTTTTAGGTTCTGATTGTGACTTATCAGTATTTGAATTTTCAACTCCAGTAACCATTTTTTTTATATCAATCTTTTTTTTCTTTTTATCATCTTCGGCAATTTTCGGTTGTGGTAACTTGTTATAGTTGGGAGGCATAACTAAAGGTGATTTTTTCTCTACTAAAAATTCTTCGCTACCTGATTTTTTTTGTGGAGTTAAAGATTTCTTTAGAGAGGCGCAAGAAACTAAAGAAACCAGTATAAATAAATATATAATAATATTTTTAAAGTTCTTCATTTGATGTTTTTGTAACCATAAATTCTGACAATATCATGATTATTACTCCAATAGATATAAAAATATCGGCCACATTAAAAACAAACCAATGAAAATCTCCAATGTGAAAATCTATAAAATCTGGTACGGCACTAAATAAAATACGATCATATAAATTTCCTAAAGCACCACCGAGAATTAATATAAGTGAGTATTTTTTATAACCTTCATTTTTTAAAATCATAAAAAAAACGATTATAATTACTATGATAATTAATATTGTTATAAAATTATAAAAAAAACTTTCATCAAACGCAAATAAACCAAAGGCAATACCTTCATTCCACATAAGGCTTATATTTAAATAATTTGATAAAAACAAATCATTAGATAAATTAATTTTGCTTTGTGAGATAACAAAATTTTTAGTGATCCTATCAAGACAAAAAATAATCAAAACTAAAAAAAAATTAATGAAAAACTTTTTTTTAAAAAAATTAAACATTATTTAGGATGTCTCGCACACGGCTCAACACTAATTTTCCAACACACGGGACATTTATCTCCTGATGCTTTATTTGTCTTAACAAAAATGTCTGATTTTTCATCAAAACTAATTTCAGCTTTAGAAACAATACATAATTCTGATAAATCAATATTTGTCAAAACTTTTTTATATTTACTGTTGAGATTTAATTTAAGTTCAGCCTCAAGACTTGAGCCTATTTCTTTAGCAACCCTTTTCTCCTCAATACTGATGTTACAAACCTCCCTAATCTTAATAAGTTCATTCCATTTTTTCAAAATATGATCATCATTAAAATTTTCAGGCACAGACAAAAATTTTTCTAAATGAATGCTTTTATTTTCTTTTGATATTAGTTGATAAATTTCTTCACTAGTAAAAGATAAAATTGGCGCAAACCATCTCAACAATGCATTTAACAAAACGTTCAAAATCATTACACAAGATTTTCTTTTTACAGAATTTAAGTTGTCACAATAAAGTGTATCTTTTCTTATATCGAAGTAAAAGGCTGATAAATCTACAGCACAAAAATTTAATAATTCTTTATATAAATTGTGAAAATCATAATTTTTGAAATAATTATGAAATTTATTGTTTAGAAGATATACCTTATTTAAAATAAATCTTTCTAGCTCAGGCAACTTTTCTAAATCAATTTTTGTAAGGTCTATTTCCTCAAATTTATCATTCAGATTGCCCAATAAGTATCTAAAAGTATTTCTTATTTTTCTATACGAGTCTGAATGTTGATCTAAAATTGCATAATCAATTCTCAAATCTTCAGCATAATTTGAGGAAGCCACCCAAATTCTTAATATATCTGCTCCATATTTTTTTAATATATCTTCTGGTGCTATTACATTCCCTAAAGATTTGGACATCTTTAAACCTTTTCCGTCTACAACAAATCCATGAGATAAAATAGATTCAAATGGTGCACGGCCTCGTGTCCCACAAGATTCTAATAATGATGAATGAAACCATCCTCTATGTTGATCTGAGCCCTCCAAATACATCGATGCAGGCCACTTTAAATCTTCTCTTTTTTCTAGGACAAATGAATGAGTTGAGCCACTATCAAACCATACCTCTACAATATCGCTTAATTTTTCATAGTCCTCTGCTTTATATTTTTTCCCTAAAAATTTTTGAGGATTGTCTGAAAACCAGCAGTCTGAACCTTCTTTTTCATAAATTTTTGCAATATTTTCAAATACTTCATCATCAATTAATATTTCCTTATTCTTTTTATTTACAAAAATAGGAAGTGGGACACCCCAAACTCTTTGTCTTGATACACACCAATCAGGTCGCGTTTCTATCATTGATTTTAATCTTTCTTTACCCTTGGTTGGATAAAAATTTGTTTCATCAATAGCTTTTAAAGCTTTACTTCTCAAGTTGTGGCTTTCCATTGATATAAACCATTGTGGTGTTGCTCTATGTACTAATGGAGCTTTAGATCGCCAAGAATGAGGATAAGAGTGAACAAGTTCGCCATTTGACAACAATTTTTTTTCATCTTTCAATTTTTCGATTACTAAAGGGTTTGCTTTAAAAATATGCACTCCCTCAAATAATTTTACGTTACCTGTATACTTTCCATCTCCATCAACAGTTTCAATGGCTTTTATGCCATTGTTTATACAAAGATTAAAATCATCAGGTCCGTGGCTTGGAGCACAATGTACGATACCTGTTCCTTGTTCTGTGGTTACAAAACGTGCCTCTAACATTGGAATATCGTAGTCGAAACCCAAATTAAAGAAAGGATGAATACAAATTGTATCTTTAAGCTCTTTCCCTTTAAATTTTTTTGATATTTCATGACTTTCAATATTACAATCCTTAATAACAGACTCGAGTAAAGCCTCAGCTACAACAATTTTTTTGTCTTTAAAGTCTCCATCGTCATTTATTTTAACTAACAGATAATCTAAATTTTCATTGTAAGCTAACGCTTTATTTGCTGGAATTGTCCAAGGTGTAGTGGTCCAAATAACTATCTCATTATCATTTAACTCTTTTATTTTTGATTTTTTAACTTTAAATGACACATAAATAGTATCAGATTTATGATCTTGATATTCGACTTCTGCATCCGCTAAAGCCGTTTTTTCAACTGTAGACCACAATACTGGTTTAAAACCTCTGTACAAACTTCCTTGTTTTAGAAATTTTCCAAGCTCTCTGACAATTTGAGCTTCTGCGTCGTAACTCATTGTGGAATAATAATTTTCCCAATCTCCAACAACTCCTAATCTTTTAAATTGGTCTTTATGCACTTCGATCCATTTTTCTGCAAAAGATCTACATTCTTTTCTAAATTCAACTACGGGAACCTCGTTTTTATTTTTTTTATTTTTTTTATATTGTTCCTCTATTTTCCATTCAATAGGTAGACCATGACAATCCCATCCTGGGACATACACAGAGTCTTTACCATCCATTTGGTGAAATTTTACAATTATGTCCTTTAAGATTTTGTTTAAAGCAGTACCCATATGTATATTGCCATTAGCATAGGGAGGGCCATCATGTAGGATAAATTTCTCTTTACCTTTTCTAGAATTTCTTAATTCTCTGTATAAATTTATTTTTTCCCAAAACTTTAAAAATTCAGGCTCTCTTGTTGGTAAATTTGCTT
>CACPEI010000021.1 GCA_902632875.1 uncultured Pelagibacteraceae bacterium | reverse complement strand
AATTTTTTTAATAAAATTGGATCTACCATTGAAATTAAAAATGAAAAATTATCAATTAATTTCTGGTCAACATCTGGGATGATGGCATCTTATTATGAAATATTAAATGTGATGAGTACTTGGTTGATAAAAAAAGGTATTAAAAGATCTGATGCACAGAAATATATAACAACTTTATTTTTGGCCTTATCTGAAGATGCAGTTGTAAATTCAAAAAAAGATTTAAGACATTTAGTCAAAGAGTCTCAAACTCCAAAAGGTTTAAACGAACAAGGTTTAAAAGAAATGAGTAAGAGAGGGGCTTATAAATCTGTAGTAAATGCATTAAATAGAATTTACAAAAGACTTAACAAATAATTGATGTCAGAAAATATTTTAGAAATAAACAATCTATCAAAATATTTTGGTGGATTAGCAGCAGTATCAGATTGTTCACTCAAAGTTAAGAAAGGAACTATAACTGGAATAATTGGTCCTAATGGATCAGGAAAAACTACCTTATTTAATTTGATTGCTGGAAATCTAAAATGTTCAGCTGGCAGTGTTATGTTTAACAACGAAAATATAACTGATGTACCGGCGTATGAATTATTTTCAAAAGGTTTACTTAGAACTTTTCAAATTGCACATGAATTTACAAATTTATCAGTTTTAGAAAATTTAATGATGGTTCCTGGTAATCAGTCAGGTGAGCAATTGATAAATGCTATATTTAAACCTTCATTAATTATGAAAGAAGAAAATATTATTAAGCAAAAAGCCATTGAAGTTATAGAGTTTTTAAATTTAGGGCATTTAAGAAATGAGCTAGCTGGAAATTTATCTGGTGGTCAAAAAAAATTATTGGAGCTTGGTCGAACAATGATGGTAGATGCAAAGTTAGTTTTGCTAGATGAAGTAGGCGCAGGTGTAAATAGAACACTACTCAAAGATCTTGGTACAGCGATTGAAAAACTAAATAAAGAAAAGGGATATACATTTTGTATGATTGAACATGACATGGATTTCATAGGAAGACTATGTGATCCTGTGATTGTAATGGCTGAAGGATCAGTATTATTTGAAGGTTCAGTGGATGATGCAAAAAAAGACGAAAAAGTAATTGAAAGTTATTTAGGCAGGGGATCAAAAATCAAGGATAATTGATAATGGCATTTTTTGAGGGAAATAAGATGACTGGTGGATATGGAAACGGTCCAGATATTATTAATTCGTGCTCATTGAATGTCGACAAAGGTGAAATTGTTTCAATCTTAGGTCCTAATGGTGCGGGAAAATCCACAGCAATGAAGGCAATGCTAGGTTTGCTAAATTTAAAATCTGGCTCAGTAATAATTGGTGGTAAAGATATTACACAATTATCTCCACAAGATAGAGTTAAGTCAGGAATTTCATTTGTACCTCAAACGAAAAATGTTTTTGCAGGAATGACTGTTGAGGAAAATTTAGAAATGGGAGCCTTCTTAATTGATGAAAGTTATAATTCAGTAATCAATGAGATCTATGAATTGTTTCCAATATTAAGCGAAAAAAGGAATCAATTAGTTGGTGAATTATCAGGAGGACAAAGACAACAAGTAGCACTTGGTAGGGCGCTAATGATTAAGCCATCAGTTTTAATGTTAGATGAACCAACCGCAGGAGTTTCACCAATTGTAATGGATGAATTGTTTGACCATATTGTAAAAGTTAAACGTACAAATGTTGCAATACTGATGGTGGAACAAAATGCCAAACAAGCACTAAGCATTTCAGATAGAGGTTACGTTTTAGTCACGGGAGAAAATCGTTATTCAGGATCAGGAAAAGAATTACTAAATGATCCAAGAGTAAGAAGTTCATTTTTAGGCGGGTGATATGGATTATATAAATGCGATTGTACTTTTATTAAATTATATTTTTGTACCAGCATTAGCCTATGGATCTCAATTAGCTTTAGGTGCAATTTTTGTAACTTTGATATATGGGATCTTAAGGTTCGCAAACTTTGCTACAGGAGATATGATGTCTTTTGGAACCATGGTCACTATTTTGTTCACATGGTATTTTCAATCTTTAGGAATAAGTTTGGGTATCTTACCTACTGCTCTAATTGCAATTCCTTTTGCTATTATATTTATGGTTGGTTATATGCTTTTGATAGATAAATTTGTTTTCAAATATTATAGAGTAAGTAAAAGCCCCCCTGTTCAATTAGCAATGGTGAGTATTGGGGTAATGTTTGTCACCCAAGCAGTTGTTAGAATAATTATTGGTCCATCTGATAGAAGATTTTTTGATGGTGAAAAATTTTTGATTAAAGCTGGTGAGTTTAAAGAAATGACTGGTCTTAATGAGGGCCTTGCAATTAAATCCACTCAAGTAATTACAATTGTTGTAACATTAATTTTAGTTTCAGCTCTTTTTTGGTTTTTAAATAAAACAAAAACAGGAAAAAGCATGAGAGCTTATTCTGATAATGAAGATCTTGCTTTGTTGTCTGGGATTGACCCAAAAAAAATTGTTATGACTACTTGGATAATAGCGGGAGTTTTAGCTACAATTGGTGGATCATTATATGGTTTAGATAAAAGTTTTAAACCATTTACTTATTTTAATAACATGCTTCCAATATTTGCTGCTGCTATAGTTGGTGGAATTGGTAATCCTTTTGGAGCTTTCCTAGGAGGTTATGTAATTGCTTTTTCAGAAATATTCTTAACTTATGCTTACAAGAAATTTTTCATGTATGTGTTACCTGAAAGCATGGAGCCTGACGGTCTAATTCAATTACTTTCAACTGATTATAAATTTGCGGTATCTTTCTCAATATTAGTAATTGTGCTGCTTTATCGCCCGTCTGGAATATTTAAAGGAAAGATATTGTGAGAAAAAATTTAAATGTCATAACAGCTTACAGTATTATGATAGGATTAATTATCCTTGTCGGTATATTTCAATCCTGGAACATTGCTTTATCTATCTTTAATCTTTGTCTGATATCAGCTGTCATGACGATGGGTGCTAATATTCAATGGGGATATGCTGGTTTAATAAACTTTGGAATAATGGGTTTCACAGCTTTAGGTGGTTTAGCAGCAGTTTTAATTTCTGTTAATCCAGTTCAAGAGGCTTGGAGTGCAGGTGGTATAAATATTTTATTGAGTTTATTTCTCATTATTGGAATTGTTTTAGCTGTTAGATTTGTTCTTAAAAAATATCAGAAATCTAAAATTAGAAATTATGTTATAGCTGCAATAATTATTACTGGAATAATTATTATACGAATAGTCTCTGAACCTGGTATTGAGGCAATTGAGGAGGTAAATCCAGCGATAACCGGATTTCTTGGTGGGCTAGGGCTTCCAATAATTTTTTCATGGATTGCCGGTGCTTTTTTTGCAGGAGGATTAGCTTTTATAATTGGAAAAGTAGCATTGGGTTTAAGAGCTGATTATTTAGCAATTGCTACATTATTGATATCAGAAATTGTTATAGCAATTATTAAACATGAAGACTGGTTAACAAGAGGCGTTAAAAATGTGATTGGTTTAAAACGCCCTGCTCCTTATGAGGTAAATTTACAGCAAACAGATTGGTTTATAAATTTAGTTGAAAAATTTAATTCAGGAAAATTAAATTTAATTTCTGATATGTCTGAAAGAAAAGCAGCACTTAATCAATTTGTAATAGAAGGATCATCAATATTTGTAAAACTTTGTTATTCAGGTTTATTTTTGATTGTTGTGATTATTCTTTTAATTTTAACACAAAAAGCTCTTTATTCTCCTTGGGGAAGAATGATGAGAGCAATTAGAGACAACGAGGAAGCTGCAAATGCAATGGGAAAAAATGTAGTCAAACAACATTTGTTAATTTTTGTTTTAGGTTCAGCTATTGTTGGTATTGCTGGAGCTATGCTTGTAACTCAAGATGGATTATTTACACCAGGAAGTTATAGACCTTTGAGATATACTTTTTTGATTTGGGTAATGGTTATTATTGGTGGAAGTGGAAATAATTTTGGAGCCATTCTTGGTGGTTTTGTAGTTTGGTTCTTATGGATTGAAGCAGCACCAATTGGATTGTATCTAGTCAATTTATCAACAGCAGGTTTAGAAGATACACACTTTTTGAAAGTGCATTTAATTGAAAGTGTTCCTTATTTCAGATTTTTAATGATGGGAATAGGTTTATTATTAATTATGAGATATAGACCAAAGGGTATACTTCCTGAGAAAATAGAAATAAAATAAAATTATGAAATATATTATTACAGGTGCAGCTATAGCTTGGGCTTTATATATGGCTGATAAATATTTATTTTTTTAAAAAAACCCCCAACAAATAAATGATGGGGGTTTAATTCTTTTAGATAAAAAATTATCTTTGCTTTTTAGTTTTGAATTTTCCGCCTTTAACTTCTTGTTCTAAGAAAGAACCCTCGGCCTCACCGACGCTAGTAAAAGTAACTCCAGTTGCACCTTCATAGTCCACCTTTTTACCTTTAGCTAATAAATCTAAACCTTTTTTAAGCTCACCTGGATAAATTTTTGTTCCAGGTCCGTTAGCAACATCCATAACATTTTTTGCAATTGATGCTCTGTCAGCTGAATTACCGGCTTGCATTGCTAAAACAATTAATGCTGCTGCATCGTATGACTCACCTGTATAAGGTCCTGAGCTGTCAATACCCCCTGCACTTGCAACTTTTGCAAATACCCCAGCACCTTTTCCTGTTGAACCTGGCATTGAACCAAAAGATTTTCTTAAGTCTTTTCCAAATGCGTCAACTAATGACTGTCCAATCATACCATCAGATAAAATAAATTTATCAAAAGCACCAGAGTCTAAAGAAGCTTGAATAATTCCTTTACCACCTTGGTCTAGGTATCCAATTACAGCTACTGCATCACCACCTGCTGAGGCAAGAGTTGCCACTTCAGAAGAGTAATCTGCTTTTCCATCTTCGTGGGCAGTCACAGTGGTTACTTTAATACCGTGCGCTTCCACAGCTGCTTTGTAAACATCTGCTAAACCTTTTCCATAGTCATTATTTGTGTAAGTGATTGCAACACTTTTTACTTTTCTGTCTTTAGTAATATCAGCTAAAATTTGACCACCTCTTGCATCAGATGGAGCAGTTCTAAAAAAATAACCTTTGTCATCTAAAGTAGTTAATCCTGGTGATGTCGCTGACGGTGAAATCATTACTACACCATTTGGTACAGCAACATTTGAAGCTATCGCTCCAGTTACACCTGAACAGTCAGCACCCATAATAGCTGCTACACCTTGTGAAATAACACCTTCAGCCGCCGCTGTCGCTGCTGCAGAGTCAACGCATGTTGAGTCTGCTCTAATCACGGAAATTTTTTCCCCACCTAATAATGATCCAGAGTCTGAAGCTTCTTTAAAAGCAAGTTCAGCTGAAGCAGCCATTGCTGGTGTGAGAGATTCAATAGGCCCAGTGAAACCTAAAATTACACCCATTTTAATTTCTGCAAAAACATTTGTCATAAAAGTCGAACCAAAAATAAATGCAGCTACAAGTAATCTTTTCATCATTTTCCTCTATTTGTTAACAATTTATAAAAGATAAATTAAATATAATTTGTAAAGATTTTCAACAAGCAAATTATATCATTTTGTAGTAACTTTGATTAATAAATAATGAAATCAAATAAAATAGAGCCAAAATTTGTTACAAAATTTAATCCTAGAATTGGTTTGATTGCTCTAGCGACTGATTTCATGATTGAAAAAGATTTTATTAAAGTAATTAAAGATAAAGAAATAGATTTTTTTGTAAATAGAATTGAATGCTATAATCCACTTACTAAAGAAAATTTAATAAGAATGTCAGAAGAGGTAACTAAAGTTACAAGTGATATTTTGCCGAATGAAGAAATAGATTGTATAGTTTATGGTTGTACCTCAGGAACAATAGCTGCTGGATTTGAGTCAATTGAAAAAAAAGTTAAAGCAGCAAAACCCAAAGCAAAATTGACAACGCCTAGTTCAGCAACAATAAAAGCATTAAAAAGATTAAATGTAAAAAAATTGGGTATCTTTACTCCTTATAGCAAAACATTAAATGATGAAATTGTAGATTTCTTTAGAAATGAAAAATTTGATGTTGTATCGAATTCATATTTAGATATTGCAGCTGACTATGATATTGGAAAAGTAGATCAAGATTTTTTATTTGAAACTCTATCTAAAATGGAAATTATTGATGCCGACGTTTTATTTATTTCGTGTACGGCCTTACCTGTCCTTGATATAATTGAAAAATTAGAAAAGAAATTAAATAAACCTGTATTATCAAGTAATCAAGCTTTGATTTGGGACGCTTTAGAAAAGATTGGTAAAAATAATGATATCCGAGGATTTGGAAAATTATTCTCTAATGATTGATTATGCTTTTTAAAAAAGAAGAATATAAGCAAAGACTTATAAAAGTTCAAAAAATGATGCATGAAAAAGGCATAGAGCTTTTAATATCTCATGACACTAATAATATAAATTATTTAACAGGTTATGATGCATGGTCTTTTTATTATGCACAATGTGCTATAGTTCATATAAATGCAGATGAGCCAATATGTTTTGTTAGAGCACAAGATGCCGGTGGAGCTTATATAAAATCATATGTGAAAAAAGAAAATATTATTGTCTATGACGAACATTACATCCATACTTGGCCAAAGCATCCTTATGATTATTTAGTAAAAATAATAAAAGATAAAAAATGGGATAAGCTTTCGATTGGATTAGAAATGGATGCGCATTATTTCACCGCTTTTTGTTATGAAAAAATTAAACAAGGCCTACCTAATGCTAAAATTAAAGACTCAGATAGATTGGTAAACTGGGCAAGATTAGTAAAATCAGAAACAGAAATAAGTTTTATGAAATCTGCTGCCAAGATCTCAGAAATCGGAATGAAAACAGCTTATGATGTAATTGAACCAGGAGTAAGGCAATGTGATGCGGTAGGTGAAATACAAAAAGCTTTGTTTTATGGAACTTCAGAGTTTGGTGGAGAATATTCGAGTATTGCAACATTACTACCTACTGGTAAAGGAACTTCAGCATCACATTTAACTGCTACACAAGATAAATTTGTTGATGGTGAAGCAACAATTGTTGAATTATCTGGTGTTTATAAAAGATATCACGCACCTATGGCAAGAACAGTGTTGTTAGGAAAACCTGACAAAATGAAAATTGATACTATGAAAAAAACTATTGAAGCCCTTCAAGCTGGAATTGAAGCAACAAAACCTGGCAATAAAGCTGATGATGTTGCCCAAGCATTTTGGAAAGTATTAGATAAATACGGTATAGAAAAAAAATCTAGAACTGGTTACTCAATCGGAATAGGTTATCCACCTGATTGGGGAGAGCATACTCTTAACATATATAAAG
>CACPEI010000020.1 GCA_902632875.1 uncultured Pelagibacteraceae bacterium | reverse complement strand
TACTCCTAAAACTTCTTTGATAATTTTTAAATCTATTGATTTCTTTTTTTTTAAACTCATTTGATCAATTTTATATATGAAATCAAATATTTTGTCATATGATCTATCAATTCTTTTTGTTATATAATTTAATAACTTATTATCCAAAGAGATTTGTCGATCTGATAAGTTTTTGATTACCAAAGCAAAGACTAAATCATCATCTGGTTTTTCTATATTGAATAAAAGAAAATTATTTAGCCTCGAGTTTAAATCAGTCAATTCAAATTTTAAATTAACAATTGGTTTTTTTGTAGTAACAATCAAAAACTTATTGTCTTGATCAATAATATTTAATAGTGCAAAAAACAACTTTTCATCAACGTTATTATCTAAGTTTTCTAGAATTATATTTTTATGATCTTTAATACTTTTTAAATTTTCGTTTGTGAAATCCTCTTTCTCAAATTTAATACCCTTAAATTTTTTTAAAAAAATATTTATTAAATGAGTTTTGCCTGAAAACTTTTCACCACTTATATTTAAAAAATTCTTTTCCCAATTTGGCCAATTATTAAACAAATTTAAGATATGGCGATTACTTTTTGAAATAAAAAAATTATCGTTTTCAAAATTTAATCTTTGATCAAAATTTATTATTTGTTGTTTATCGTCTATCATTTTAAGATCCATAATTTATTTTGAGTATCAAAATTATAATTATGACTGCTCATCACTTTTAAAAAGACAGTTGCCGTACCATTAAAAGTTAACTTATAATAAACAAAATTTTTATCAATTTTATAAATAAAATAATCATAAACTAGATCAGTCTCTCTTAGTTTTTTTTCAAAATCAGAAATTCTTTCAGACTCTAAACTTTGAACTTTAATATTTATAGGAAGTTTAATTGAGGTATTAATCAAATTAAAGTTCTTCCAATAATCCTCATAAATTACTTTTAAATCCTCAATTAAATTTTTTATATTATCACTTTTCTTTATATCTAAATTTGGAAATGATTTATTTTTTAAAATTATCTGATTATTTACATTTATCCGTGATAAGATTCTTAATTCATTATTATTCTTGAAAATTAAAGCAATAATATAATCTTCTATAGAATATTTTGAAAAAACCTCATTAAAGTCATACTTTTCGATGTTTTCAAAATTATTTTTAATTAAATTAATATCCTCAAGATCTTCGGTTGGTAAAATATATTCAATTAAGTCAGAGTTTTTTTTATTTTCGTTCCACTGACTTAAAATATCATTTTTGTAGAAAATAAATAATTCATTCGTATTTTCGTCTATAATAACTGGAATAAATAAAAATTTTTTTTTAAAAGCTGCTGAAGGAAAAATATTTTTTTTTTCAAGAAATCTATAAATTGCTTTTTTATTGAACGAAACGTCTATATTCATAGAATAAACTTCATCTATAAATTTTTCTTTTTTTATTGAAAAAGAGTCAATCATGCCCTTTATTTGATTGATCTCAATTTGATTTATCTTTTTTTGATCTGTAGAATTTAAAATTGAAAACATTAATTCGGAAAAAGCTTTATCAAAACCATCGTCGATTACTTTATTTTTATCAAAATTTAACTCAAAGGGTCTTGATATTTCTATATTCTCAACATCGAATGCCATGCTTTGAAATTTAGCTGTGGAAAAAAAAAATAAAGTTAGAGATAGTAATATAAAAATTTTATATAAGTTTTTTGAATATATTATTTTAATACCTGACATACTATATAGTAATGAAAAAAAATTTATTTACATACAAAAAAAGTGGCGTTGATATTAATGCCGCTGATAAATTTATTAAGTACATTTCCAAAATATCATCAAAAAATAACGGCAAAAAAAAGTTAAGTAGCATTGGGGGATTTGGATCATTAACAAATCTTCCTAAAAATTTTAAAAACCCTAAGATTGTTGCGTGTACTGATGGGGTTGGAACTAAAATTGAGATTGCAAATCATCTTAATAAATTTGATACAATAGGAATTGACCTTGTTGCAATGAGTGTAAACGATCTTATTGTGCAAGGTGCCAAACCACTTTTTTTTCTTGATTATATCTCAATAAATAAAATTAATTTATCAAAATTAAAGTCGATAATAAAAGGGATTGTTAAAGGTTGCAGAATATCTAATTGTGAATTAGTTGGTGGTGAAACAGCAGAAATGCCAGGAACATATGAAAAAGGCAAATTTGATATTGCGGGTTTTGCAGTAGGACTAGTTGATGAAAGTAAGATACTAAAAAAAAATAAAATAAAAAATAATGATTTGATTTTAGCAGTTCCTTCAAGTGGTGTACATTCAAATGGATATTCTTTGGTAAGAAGTATTATTGCTAAGAAAAAAATTAATATCAAAAAAAATAGATATTTGAAAAAAGAATTAATCAAACCAACAAAAATTTACGTCAAAGAAATTTTAAGTTTAATCAATAAAAACCTTATAAATGGATGTGCAAATATTACAGGCGGTGGTTTACCTGGAAATATTGGAAGAGTAATTCCAAATGGTTATTGTGCTAGTATAAATTTAAATAATATTAAACCACTTAAGATTTTTAAATGGTTAAAAAAAAATAAGATTAAAGATAAAGAAATGTTAAAAACATTTAATTGTGGTGTTGGTTTTTGTTTAATAACTAAACCAAAAAATCGAAAAAAAATTACTAGTTATTTTTCAAAAGACTTCAAACCATATTTAATTGGTAAAATAATTAAAAAACCATACAAGGTGAAACTAAATGGTAAAATCAATTGGGAATAAAAAAATTAAAACAGCTGTTTTTATTTCAGGAAAAGGCACTAATTTAAGAAATTTAATCAAATTTTCTAAATTAAAAAAATCACCAATAAAAATTTGTTTAGTATTTTCAAGTAATAGGTTAGCGAAAGGGCTTAATTACGCAAAAAAATATTTGATTAAAATGAAAATTTACAATTTTACAAACAAAAAAAAAGCTGAATTTCTCATTCTTAAAGATTTAAAAAAAAATAGAATAGATCTAATTTGCTTAGCTGGTTTTATGAAAATCTTGTCACCTGATTTTATTAAGAAATTTAAGGGTAAAATACTGAATATTCATCCATCACTTCTTCCGAAATATAAGGGGTTAAACACGCACGCACGTGCAATTAAAAATAAAGACAAATACTCAGGTTGTACTGTTCACTTGGTAAATGCGAAGTTAGATTCTGGAAAAATAATTCTCCAAAAAAAGATAAAGATATTTAAAAAGGATACAGTTTTTAAATTAAAAAAAAGGGTTCAGAAACAAGAATATAAATTGTACCCAAAAGCTATAAGTAAATTATTCTTTAATCTTTAAAAAAAAAAATCAATTTCTTTTTTTGCATTTTCAACACTGTCTGAGCCGTGAACAGAATTTTTATCAATTGAAATTCCGTATTTTTTTCTTATTGTGCCCTCTTCAGCATCTTTTGGATTTGTTGCTCCCATTAAATTTCTATTTTCCTTAATAGCATTTTCTCTCTCAATGATCATTACTACTATTGGTCCTGATGAAAGGTAAGCGCATAAATCATTATAAAATGGCTTAGTTTGATGCACTTGATAAAAAAGCTCTGCTTCAGTTTTTTCTATTTGAATTTTTTTTTCTTTTATAATTTTAAAACCTTTTTCTAAAAACATTTGTTTTATTTCATCTTCCAAATGTCTTTCAACAGCATCTGGTTTTATTATTGACAGAGTTTGTTCCATATTACTCGTAATTGTCCTCTATTAGTTGATTTAATAATCTTACACCATAACCTGTTGCTCCACCTGAATTTAACGCACCACCATATTTTGAAAACGCCATCCCGGCGATATCTAAATGAGCCCAAGGTGTTTTATTAAGAATAAATCTCTGTAAAAATTGTGCTGCAGTTGTAGATCCTGCGCCCCCAACATAATTTATATTTTGCATGTCAGCATTTTTAGAGTCAATAAGTTTATCAAAATTTTTATGTAATGGCATTCTCCATAACTTTTCTTGAACTTTTTCACCAGCATCTAATAATTGTTTAGATAATTTATCATCATTAGAAAACAGTCCAGCATACTCTGAACCTAAAGAAACTATAATTGCTCCAGTTAAAGTTGCTAAATCAACAATAAATTTTGGTTTAAATTTTTTTTCAGTAAATGTTAATGCGTCAGCTAAAACTAGTCTACCCTCTGCATCAGTGTTTAAAATTTCAATAGTCTTTCCACTATAAGATTTTACAATATCTCCGGGTCTTTGAGCATTTCCACTAACCATATTTTCCACAAGCCCTACAACACCAATTGCATTAACTTTTGCTTTTCTTAGCGCAAGATTTTTCATTAATCCAACAACGGCAGCAGAGCCTGCCATATCATAAGTCATATCTTCCATAAACTTAGCCGGTTTTAGAGAATAACCACCCGTATCAAAGCATACTCCTTTTCCAACGAAAGCCAGAGGTGCAGATTTATTTTTTGCACCATTCCACTCAATTGTAACAAGATATGAACCTCTAATACTTCCTTGACCCACACCCAATAATGCATTCATTCCTAATTTTTTTAATTTTTTCTCGTCATAAATATTTATTTTTAAACCATTTTTTTTTAAGGAATTAATTCTTTTTGCATATTCATCTGGATGTAAAACATTACCTGGTTCTGAAACTAAATCTCTTGTATAGAATGTACCCTCTTCAAGAGCTTTAAACTTTATCTGATCAGAATTAGATGTCTTATTGTTCGATCCAATCACATTTACCAAAACATTTCTTCTCTTCTTTTTTGATTTATATAAATTAAATTCGTATGACTTTAATTTCAAACCATGTAAAAAATGACCCAGAAAATTTTTAGCTTTTGTATTTATAGTGTCTGAATTGACAAAATAATCATTATTTTTTTCATAATTTATATGTTTATGAAATTTTGCTCCTAAATTTTCTATGTCAGAATTAGTTAAATCCTTTTTAACAGACACTAAAAATATTGACTTTTTAGAGTTTATCTCAAAAAAAAGAATTTCTTGTTTTAAGTCGCTTGTTTTAAGTAATTCAAATATATAGCTATACTCAGTCTTTGAAATGAACCTTTTTAAACTGTTAATCTTGAATTTTTCTTCAACAAATAGGATTAGGTTAGCTGAAGGGTTTTTTGGGGCTTTATTTTTATAATTTATTTCAATAGACATAAGTTTTAAATACACTCTATACGTGTTTCTGGTATATATGTTCAATATTATAAAATATCAATGAAAAAAATACTATTTAGAAAAATATTATACGATTGTTTAATTTTCTTTTTTATCTCTCTTATCTGCTCGAGTCTAATAGTGTGGGTTTTTCAAGCAGTTAATTTTTTAGATATCATGATTGAAGATGGCAGAGATTATGCTGTTTATATCAATTATACACTATTAAACTTCCCAAAAATAATTTCTAAAATTCTACCTTTTGCTTTATTTTTTAGTTTTTCGTATGTGATTACAAAATACGAATTAAATAATGAGATGATAATTTTTTGGAATTTTGGAATTAGCAAAGTTCAATTAATGAATTTTTTTTTAAGAATTTCTATTATTTTAATGATTTTTCAAATTCTTTTTACTTCTTTATTGGTTCCAAGATCTCAAGAATTATCAAGATCTTTGATGAAAAATTCAAATATCGATTTTTTTGAAAGTTTTATAAAACCAAAAAAATTTAATGACTCGATCAGAGATTTTACAATTTTTGTAGGTAATAAAACTGAAGATGGATTATTAGAAAATATCTATCTTAAAAAAGATATAGGAAATGATTCTTTTCAAATAACAATTTCAAAAAATGGGAAATTTGTTCAAAAGGGTAATAGAAAATTTTTAGAACTATACAATGGTCAAACAATAAATGGATCAAAAAATAATATGTCAAATTTTAATTTTTCTAAATCTGACTTTAGTCTATCTAATTTGAAAGCGGACGTTGTTACACTTAATAAATTACAAGAAACATCAACGTATTTACTAGTTAGATGCGTCACTGAATTAAATAATTTTAAATTTAGATATTTGAATATTAAAGAAAAAATTAATATGCACAATTGTGAATTAAGTGGTCTAGAAAATATTTATAAAGAATTATACAAAAGATTTATTATACCATTTTATATTCCAATATTAATTTTGATTGCATTATTATTAACCATATATTCCAAAGAAAATGTGAATTATTTAAAATACAGAATTTTAGTTTTTTTTATGGGTTTTATAACCATAATTTTTTCTGAAACTACCTTAAAATTTATACAAAGTACATTTATAGGAAATTTGCAAATGATTATGATACCTATAATAAGTTTTACAATATTATATTTTTTAACCTTAAGAAAATTAAAAAGAATACCAATTGTGAAATAAATAACTATTATGAAAACATACATTAAATATTTAATCTATAATTATTTTAAATCTTTCTTATTTGTTTTTTTTATTACTTTTTGTTTAATTATAATTTTAAATATTTTGAGTGAAATTGAATTTTTTAAAAACTATAATGTTGAAGTATATTTTCCAATTTATATTTCAATATTAAATTCTGCAGATTTAATTTTTGAAATGTACCCATTCATTTTTTTAATTTCAACTCAAAGTTTTTTTATATATTTAATTAATGATAATCAGATTCAAATTTTCAAATATTCAGGACTTAAAAATTCAAATATAGTAAATATAATAAGCATATTATCTTTGATAATGGGAATATTTATAATAACTATATTTTATAGTTTTTCCTCAAATTTGAAAAATATTTATCTTGAGCTAAAAAATAAATACACAAGTGATAGTGAATACCTGGCAGTAATAACAAAAAATGGATTATGGATTAAAGATATAGATAACGGGAATATAAAGATAATTAATGCATCTAAAATTGATGGCAATACTTTAAACGAGGTTTTTATCAGTGAGTTTGATAAAAACTATAATTTAATTAGAAATATAACAAGCAAAAAAGTAGATGTTTCCAGGAAAAATTGGTTATTACTTAATGCAAAAATTTATGAAAAAAATAGCTCTAAAAAATTAGACAAATTAAATTTTTACTCAAATTTTGACATAAAAAAAATAAATAATTTATATTCAGACTTATCGTCGTTATCACTTATAGAACTCTTTAATTTGAGAGAAAATTACAAGCAAATAAATTATTCAACAATAGAAGTTGATCTTCAGATCAACAAGCTTTTATCATATCCATTTTATTTCACATTAATGACGATTTTTGCATCATTGATAATGTTTAATACAAAAAAGCTAAACAATAATACTCTTAAAATACTGGTTGGTTTATTTTTTTCAGTTATTGTTTACTATATTAATAATTTTTTTTATGTTTTAGGGAAAACAGAAAAAATGCCAATGGTGGTCTCTGTTTGGTTACCACTAATAATATTATCAATAGTTAATTTTAGTATGATCACGAAAGTTAATCATAAATAAAAATGAGA
>CACPEI010000019.1 GCA_902632875.1 uncultured Pelagibacteraceae bacterium | reverse complement strand
AAGCAGGTTCTATATAATACTTTTATGGCAACTTTAAATAAAGGTGATGAGGTAATTATTCCTGCCCCTTTTTGGGTTTCTTATCCTGATATGGTTTTGCTAGCTGGAGGAAAACCGAAGATAGTTAAATGTACGGAGCAAGAGGGTTTCAAATTAACTCCAAAAAAATTAAAAAAAGCGATTACAAAAAAAACAAAATGGGTAATTATTAATTCTCCTTCAAATCCAACAGGGGCAGGTTATTCAAAAAGAGAAATACAAGATTTAGCAAAAGTTTTAATAAAGAATAAAAAAACTTATATTTTAAGTGATGATATTTATGAGCATGTTCGATATGATAATTTTAGTTTTTTTACAATCGCACAAATTTCAAAACTAAAAGATAGAACGCTTACCATGAATGGCGTAAGTAAATCGTATGCAATGACAGGCTGGAGGATAGGCTATGCCGCAGGCCCTAAAGACATCATCAAAGCTATCGGTAAAATTCAGTCACAATCAACCTCAAATCCATCATCAATAAGCCAAGCTGCAGCAGTTGAGGCATTAAATGGAAAACAAGGATTTATAAAAACTAGAGCAAATGCATTTAAAGCAAGACGAAATTTTGTTGTGAAGAGTTTAAATGATATTAAAGGTATTAATTGTTTAAATCCTAATGGTGCATTTTATGTATTTCCAAGTTGTAAAGGCTTATTAAATAAAAAAACGAAATTGAAAACTGATACTGATTTTGTCCAAAAGTTACTTGAAAAAGAAAATGTAGCTGTTGTGCAAGGTTCTGCATTTGGTTTAGATGGATATTTTAGAATCTCCTATGCAACATCTATGCAAAACTTAAAAAAAGCTATGAATAGAATTAAATCTTTTTGTGAGTCTTTGAGTAGATAAATTTACTTCTGATCAAGAATTTTTTTTGCTGGATAAGTTTTTTTAATCCATGATTTTGGAATAGTGCCAAAACCTTCCAAGGCTGCAAAATATGCACCAATAAAATTTGCCCTAGAGCAATTACATCCACCAGCCTTAATTGTTTTTAAAATAGCTTTCTTGTAATTTGATGAATTTAATATTGCATGAATTGAGCTATTAAAAGTTCCTGGATAACTACAAGCCATGCCAAGCTTTTTAACAATAGCTGAATGTGATTTTGAATTAAATTTTTTTATTTTAGTTATGTCATTTATTATAATTTTGAAATTGGAATTTTTTCTAAACTTTTTAATAAATTCGTTGATTGGATTTTTAGCACCTTTTAAAGCTAGATCTATTAAATGAAATTTTGCCAAAGCATATTTACGACTTATCTTTGAAATAGTTACCAAAGAGATTATTTTTTCGATACTTTTGAAATCAAAACCGTACAAAAAGTATGGAAGACTTGCACAAAAACCATCAGACTCATTAACTTTAGTGCCGCCCGTTATTTTTTTTTTTAGTTTAATATTTTTAATCGTTTCAATCACGTTTTGATGTATCCACGGTCCCTTAATTATACCTCGCCAATCTTTTACTTTTCTGTACTTAGATCTAAGACCTAAATTTTTCCAATAAATACTCCCAGGACCAAAATTTTTCATAATATTTTTTTTAAAACGTTGATCGATATTGTCATGACTTTCCAGCAATGTTTCAAACATGACCTGACCTATTTCATTGTAACCAGAGACTTTGCCTGTCTTGATATTATAAAAAGGACTTTTATTTTTTTTTAGAAAAGAGAAGTCTTTTTTTCCTTTTATATAGGAATTAAGTTTCCTTTGATTATAAACCCAATGCAAAGGTCTTGCAGCTGCGTCAGCAACAGTTGCTCCTAAGAATACATGTAAATTATTCTTCACCTTAATGGGATAAAAATTTTTCAGCTTCAAGGGCCGCCATGCAGCCCATACCAGCTGCAGTCACTGCTTGTCTAAACGTTTTATCTTTAACGTCGCCAGCAGCATAAACACCTGGAATATTAGTTTCTGTTGAATCTGGTTTGGTAATTAAATAACCCTCTTTATCCATTTGGAGCTGATCTTTAAATAGCTGTGTAGCTGGATCATGACCTATAGCAATAAAAACACCATCTAATTTAATTTCCTGAGTTTTATTTGTTTTAAGATTTTTTATTTTAATTCCTTTAACATTTTTGGGATCTTGCTCTCCAACTACATCCTCTACTATAGAGTCCCAGATTATTTCAATTTTTTTATTTTCCATTAATTTTTTCTGAAGCATCTTTTCTGCTCTTAAACTATCACGTCTGTGAATTAATTTTACTTTTGATGCAAACTTTGTCAGAAACATCGCCTCCTCTACAGCTGCATTACCTCCACCCACAACTGCTACCTCTTTATCTTTAAAGAAAAATCCATCACAAGTAGCACAAGCTGAAACACCAAACCCTCTAAATTCTTGTTCAGATTTTAAATTTAACCATCTAGCTTGAGCACCTGTTGAAATAATAATACTGTCAGCTGTATATTTTTGACCAGTATCACCGATAGCCTCAAAAGGAGAAGATTTTAAATTTACTGAACTTATATGATCTTCTATCATTTCAGTTCCAACTGCTTTTGCTTGTTCTTTCATCTGATCCATTAGCCATGGCCCTTGAATAACATCAGCAAACCCTGGATAATTTTCAACATCGGTTGTAGTGGTTAGTTGTCCACCAGGCTCTGAACCATATACTAAAATTGGATTAAGCATTGCTCTTGCAGCATAAACGGCTGCAGTGTATCCAGCAGGGCCTGACCCAATTATTAACACTTTTGTGTGTTTAGTTGGATTTTGACTCATATGAAAGCTATATAGTGATTAATGACTAAATTAAAAGGTTTATTATTGACCGAAGGTATGCATGGTATGATAAGTCAAGTTGAAGGTCTCGCAAAGTCTTTAAATTTAGATTTTATACACGAGAAAATTGAAATAAATAACTTCTGGAAATTAATACCACCTAAATTTACTCCAATTAAAAGTTTTGTTTTTAAAAACAATATTGATGAAGATTTTGACATTGTTATTTCTTGTGGAAGAAAAAGTGTAATTCCCTCTATTTATTTAAAAAAAAAATTTAAAAATAAAATAATGAATATTCATATACAAGATCCCAAAGTATCATTAAATAATTTTGATTTCATAATTGCACCTGAACATGATGGTTTAACAGGCTCAAATGTTTTAAACAGTAAAGGAGCAATTCATTATTTAACAGATGATGAATTAAGTCAAAATATCGATTATTTGAAACCTCATATTAAAAAGGAAAAAATAGCTACCCTTATAATGGGGGGCCCTAATAAATATTATAATTTTGACGAAAAAAGCGTCGAGCAAATATTTTTAAGAATTTACAACATCTTTATCAAAAAAAATTTTCAATTAATTTTTATTCCTTCTTTGAGAACTCCTCAAAATATTATAGATTTAGCAAAAAAATATTTTGATAAAAATCAACTGATCATCACTGAAGTTGATAAAAAAGCTTATTTATCTGCACTAAAATTATCAAATCATATAATAGTAACATGTGACTCAACATCAATGATTTCTGAGGCAGCTATGACTGGTAAACCAATTTATGTTGCTCAAATGACGCCAGTGAAAAAAAATAGTAGATTTAGAAAATTTTATGAATTATTTAAGTCTCTTAATATCATTAAGGATTTAGAAAATTCACTAGAGACATGGGACTATAATAAACTTAATGAAACTGATAGGATATCAGGATATATAAAAGAAAAATTAAAAAATTATGACTTTTCTTAATGCAATTAAAAATGAATCAAAAAAATATGAAAATCCATTTGATCATTGGGAGTATAATAATCCTTTAACTGAAGGTGCAATCGAAGAAATTATTAAAGCAGATATTCCAGATGTAAGCAAACATAATTTAGCATACGATGGCACGAGAGCAATTGATGGTGGAGGAGCTGAGTTTAGAAAAGGAATAGCATCAGGCGGGAAAGCAATAAAATTCAGATGTTTTGTATCAAAAGAAAACGCCTCTCAATTTCCTAATCTTGTTAAATTTATAAATGAACTTCAATCTCAAGAGACCTATCAAACAATCTCTAAGATGATTAACAAAGATTTATCAAATTCATTCGTTAGAGTAGAGGTAATATGTGACAGAGAAGGATTTTGGCTTAAACCTCATTGTGATATTAAAGAAAAATTAATGTCAGGACTTATTTTTGTAAATAATAAGAATGAGTCTGAAGATTTAGGTACTGATTTTTACAATCAAAAATTAGAAAAGGTTAAAACAGTTCCATATAAGCATAATTTCGGTTATTTTTTTACCAGTGGCCCAAACACATGGCATGGAATGGAAAAAAAAAAAATTGTTAATGAAAGAAGATGTTTACAAGTCAATTATGTTACTTTCAAAACAGATTGGAAAGTAAAATAGTAAAAATTTTTAGAGAAAATTTGAGTACAAACCTGCTATTGTTAATATAGCTAAAATGAAACAGATACCAGTTACTGCTCTTAGTTGATCATTATTTGATTTATCTGTGATTTTCCAAAACGTATTCGAATTTAAAACTAGATTTGTCTTATTATTTTTTTCGTAATCAATAGGAAAATCTATAATTTCTGCGTTTAACAGATTTTTTTTTCTATCAATCGCAGTTTCGATATATTGATGAATTTCTGAACTCATAATTGCAAATTAGATTTTCTAAATTTTTTTTAATTTTTGCAATTATAATTTGTATCATTTTGGGTTTTTTTAATGTTTGAAATTTATCAAATATTAGGCGTAATTAAAAAATTTCAACTTTTAATTGAAATCTAATTTTTCTGTTGAAGTGCATTAACTTCTAATTTTTTTGTTTTAAGGGATTTAATCCCTTCAATAAATGCTAGTGCTGTAGACATGTTTGTACAATATGGAACTTTGTTTTTAAGAGTTGCTCTTCTCAACGCTATTGCATCATTAAGTCTATGTTCGCTATTGCCACCACCAGTGTTAATTACTAATGAAATTTTTTTTGAATTCAAAACGTCAACAATATGAGGTGATCCACTACTTACTTTATTAATTGTACTACAGTTCATTCCATGTTTTTTTATATATTCAGCTGTACCTTTAGTTGCACAAAGTTTAAAACTTAACTTTATTAATTTTTTTGCAAGATCAATACCTTCATCTTTGTGGGAGTCTTTTAGTGATATAAAGGCAAGACCATTTGTTGGTAAAGAATTTGCTGAGGCTATTTGACTTTTAGCAAATGCCATACCAAAATTTTTATCAAAACCCATCACTTCACCAGTAGATTTCATCTCGGGACCTAAAAGTAAGTCACTATTTGGAAATTTATTAAAAGGAAATACAGCTTCTTTAACAGCATACATGCCTTTAGATTTATCTTTTAAATCAAATTTTGATAATTTTTCACCAGCCATTACTCTTGATGCAATTTTAGCAAAAGGAAGACCTTTTGCTTTTGAAACGAAAGGCACAGTTCTACTTGCCCTAGGGTTTACTTCAATTACAAAAATTTCATCTTTCTTTATTGCAAATTGTATATTCATAAAACCCTTTACCTTTAACGCTAATGCTAGTTTTTTAGTTTGACTTTCAATTTTTTTAATCAAATAAGGTTTAATTGAAACCGGGGGAAGACTGCAGGCCGAGTCTCCAGAGTGAATACCTGCCTCCTCAATATGTTGCATTATACCAGCTACATGAACTTGTTTTCCATCTGATATTGCATCAACATCAACCTCCATTGCGTGATCAATAAACTTATCAATTAAAATTGGATTTTCTTCTGCAACTTTAAATGCTTCATCAACAAAGTTTCTTAGTTGACTTTTCTCATAAACAATCTCCATTGCTCTACCACCTAAAACATAAGATGGTCTGACTATTAATGGTAGACCAATATTCTCAGCAATTTTAATTGCTTCTTTTACTGTTTTTGCAATTCCACTCTCAGCCTGTTTAAGTTTTAACTTGTAAAGTAAATTTCTAAATCTATCTCTATCTTCAGCTAAATCAATTGATGTGTACTGTGTTCCTAAAATTGGAAGTTTGTTGTCATGCAAAAATTTCGCAAGTTTTATTGGAGTTTGACCACCGAACTGTGCAATTATTCCAACCAAATTTCCTTTTTCTTTTTCTTTTTTAATTATATTGAAAACATATTCTTCTTTTAGAGGTTCAAAATATAGTCGGTCACTAGTATCATAATCTGTTGAAACTGTTTCAGGATTGCAATTAACCATAATTGTTTCAAATCCAACTTCTTTTAATGAAAAACTCGCTTGGCAACAGCAGTAGTCAAATTCTATTCCTTGGCCTATCCTGTTAGGACCCCCTCCCAAAATAATAATTTTCCTTTTTCCAGATGGATCAGCCTCACATTCTGAATTTATGGATAAATTTCGTTGATACGTTGAATACATATAGGGTGTAAAAGATTTAAATTCAGCTGCGCATGTATCAACTTTTTTAAATACTGGTAAAATTTTAAGAGCAGTCCTTTTTCTTCTTACAATATCTTCAGATAAATTTGATAATTCTGCTAATTTTCTGTCAGAGAAGCCTATTGATTTAATTTTATTAAATTCACCAAAATTTTTTGGAAGGCCATTATTTTTAATTCTATTTTCACTTTCTACTATTTCTTTAATTTGCTCAAGAAACCATGGATCTATTTTTGATAACTTAAAAATTCTTTTTAACTTAATTTTTTTTCTTATTGCTTCAGCAACGAGTAAAAGTTTATTTGGTATATTTTCTCTAAGCTTTTTTTCTATCTGATTTTTATTCAAATTAAATATTCTATCTAACCCTGAAAAACCTGTTTCTAAAGAAACTAGTGCTTTTTGAAAAGACTCTTTAAAGTTCCTTCCAATAGCCATAGCTTCACCAACCGATTTCATAGACGTACCCAAAGTGGCTGGAGATGTTGAGAATTTTTCAAAAGTAAATCTTGGAATTTTTGTTACAACATAATCAATACTAGGTTCAAATGAAGCAGGTGTCACCTTAGTAATTTCATTTTTTAACTCATCTAATGTGTAACCAATTGCGAGTTTAGCAGCAACTTTTGCTATAGGAAATCCAGTTGCTTTTGATGCAAGAGCAGATGATCTTGATACTCTAGGATTCATTTCAATTACTACCATTCGCCCATTTTTTGGATTAATGGCAAATTGAACATTTGATCCACCAGTCTCAACTCCAATTTTTCTTAAACATGCAATAGAAGCATTTCTCATTACTTGATATTCTTTATCTGTCAAAGTAAGTGCTGGTGCGACTGTTACTGAATCTCCAGTATGAATTCCCATAGGATCAACATTTTCAATCGAGCATATAATAATGCAGTTATCTTTTTTATCTCTTACAACTTCCATCTCAAATTCTTTCCAGCCCTCTAAACATTCTTCAACTAATACTTGGCTAACTGGGGATTCATGAAGCCCATTTTTAATAATTTTTTGGTAATCCTTTTTATCTTTTGCTATACCACCACCAAGACCCCCAAGTGTAAATGCAGGCCTTATAATTGCAGGAAGACCAATTTTTTTTAAAACTTTAGATGCTTGTTTGATATTGTTAACTATTTCAGAT
>CACPEI010000018.1 GCA_902632875.1 uncultured Pelagibacteraceae bacterium | reverse complement strand
TTAATTTAGAATTCACAATTGGTGATTTATGGATGTTAGCCGCTGCAATTGGATGGGCCTTATATTCTATTTATCTATTTTATTGGAATTCCAAACTTAAAATTTTTGAGAGATTTACTTTAATATCATTTTTTGGAGCATTAAGTTTACTACCCTTTTATATTGGTGAGGAAATATTCTATAAGCAAACGGATTTTGTATCTGAATTTTACTTATGGGTAATCTTTGCAGCTGTTTCACCTGGAATAATTGCTTTTACTCTTTATACAATCGCTCAAAAAAAATTAGGTGCATCTTTGACTGGATTTACACTTTACGTATTTACAGTTTATGGTGCAATCTATGGATATTTTTTATTTGATGAAAAATTTGAAAATTATCATTTCATTGGAACAATTTTAGTATTTTTTGGAATATACTTTGCGAAAAAGAATAATGTTAAAAAAGTTTAAGGATAATTTGTTCTCATTTTTACAAATAATTATTGTAGTTTATATTTTAGTTTTGGTTTTTTTATATTTTTATCAGAGAAATTTATTGTACCACCCAAATGAAAATAATTACTCAAACGATCAAATATCTGTATCAATTGAAAAGGTGAAAATAAAAACTTCTGACAATATTAATTTATTAGGCTGGTATCATGAAAAAGATCTAAAGAAATATAAAACCATACTTTATTTTCATGGAAACGCAGGTTCTTTAGAAAACAGAATTCATAAGTTAAACCATTTTAGCGAGATGGATGTTAACTTTTTAATAATTGCCTGGAGAGGCTTTAGTGGGAATCAGGGAAAACCATCTGAGAAAGGTCTTTATGAAGATGGAAGAAGTGGAATAAGTTGGTTAATTAACAAAGGTGTTAAAGAGGAAAATATTGTTATTTACGGTGAGTCATTAGGGACTGGTGTTGCAACGCATTTATCGCAAAAAAAAAATTTTGCTGGCGTTATATTAGAGACGCCATTTACTTCTATGGTTGATGCAGCTAAAACATTTTATCCTTACATACCCGTAAGTTTATTATTAAAAGATAAATTTGATAACAAAAGTAAAATTAATAATATAAAAGCTCCTATTTTAATAATGCACGGTGAGGCTGACCAGATAGTTCCATTCTTTATGGGAAAAAAGATTTATGAAATAGCCAATGAACCAAAATATTCTTATTTTACAAAACATGACAATCATATGATGGAGTTCGATAAAAACCTCATCGAAGCTCTTAAATCTTTTTTAAAAAGTTTAAATTAAGCCACAATCTCAACAAATATACTTCAGAATTATTATTTATTAAAAAATAATGAAAAAATTATCTTTTTTATTTATTGCAGTCTTTATTTTTATTACCAATGTTTATTCGCAAGATGAATTTTTTCAACCAGATGATTTATTTCATATAGATCATATGGACTCACATAACAAAGAGTTTAGCTTATATTTTAAAGGTAGAGAAAAATCTATTTTAGCTAGAGGCGAAAATGATAATTATATTAATGACTATCCAAAAGATCTTTATATTTTTAATCATTTAACAAAGTCTTCGTCACCTTTAATTTCTTATGAGTGGTTTCCTTCACAAGCTAAATATTTTTTACAAGAGTATGATTTTCCAGTATTTCCAGATGATTTTGCGTATTATTTATTAAAAGATGATAAAACATTAGTAATGATTAGTGCTGTAAAAAGTTTAAATGCTAATTTTAAATATGACATCAGTAGTAAAAAACTAGAACTTTATCCTACCAATGGTAAATTTGATTTTATAATTTCTTCATTCTCTAAAAATTGTGGTCATTATAAATTTGATGATAATTATAAATGTAATATCTACAAACCTTTGATCTCTAGTAATTTAATCAATTAATTTGAGTAAAAGCCTCAGCAAATTTTTCTGCCTCAAATAACTGTAGGTCGTCTTCTTTTTCACCTAAACCTAGTGCAATAATTGGAATTTCATATTTTTTTGCTAGCGCTAACAAAATTCCCCCCTTAGCTGTGCCATCTAATTTTGTCATCACGATACCTGTTATCGGGATGATCTTATTAAATTCTTCGACTTGATTTAATACATTTTGTCCTGAGGTTGCATCTAAAACTAAAATAACATTATGAGGTGCATTGGGATCTATTTTTTTTGTGACATTCGCTATCTTTTTATATTCTTCCATTAAATTTTTTTTATTTTGGAGTCTACCAGCTGTGTCTATTAAAACTTGATCAAATTTTTTTTTGATAGCTTCATCCACAGCCTTAAAAGCAACCGAGGCTGGATCGGCTCCTTGGGATGATTTTACTATTTGAACATCTACTTTACTTGCCCAATTTTCTAGTTGTTCAATTGCAGCGGCACGAAATGTATCTGAAGCTGCAAACATAACTTTACTACCATTAGTCTTCAATATTTTTCCTATTTTACCGATAGTTGTTGTTTTCCCAACACCGTTCACACCAGAAATTAACGTTGCATTAAGCTTTTCTTTTTTTTCAAAAAAGGATTTATTTTCCAAGGGTTTCATCAAAGAAATTATATATTCTTTTAAAATAGAGTTTATCTCTTTGGATAGATCTTTATTTGGATCAATTTTTTTTCTAGAAATTATTTCTTTTATTTCAGATGCAGCCTCAACTCCCACATCTGATCGAATTAAAAATTCCTCAATTTTATTTAAATTTTCGTCATTAATTTCTTTTTTGACAATTATTTCTTTAAGTCCAGATGTAAACGCTGATGCACTTTTTTTAAATCCAATTTTAAATTTATCAAAGATACCCATTATAATTTTATCTTTATTTCTTTAATATCTGAAACAGGTCCTTTCATGTGAATAGAATTATTTTCATCTATTGAAATTGATAATTTTCCAGTTGCAAACTCTATATCAGTTTTATTTTCAGTAAGATTATTTAATTTACCTGCATATGCTGTAGCACATGCTGCAGTTCCACAAGCTTTAGTAAGACCAGCTCCTCTTTCCCAAACTTTTACTTTGATCAAATTTTTATTAAAAATTTGCGCAATTGTTACGTTACATTTCTCTGGGAAGATTTCGTGATTTTCTATCTCAGGGCCAATTTTCTCTATATTGAAATCCTCAATCCTTTTGACAAAAAAAACAATATGTGGGTTGCCCACATTAATTGCAGTGCCACCTAAGTACTCATTCTTATTTGTATCAATAATTTTGATATTTAAGTTCTTTGTATCCATTTCTTTTGATAAAGGTATTTCATCCCATCTTAATTTTGCCTTACCTATTTCTGTTGTGACAATTTTTTTTTCTAAAATTTCAGATTTTAATTTTCCAGATAGCGTATTTAAAATTATAAAATTACTATTTTTCTCATTTGAAATTAAATTTGCAGCACATCTAGTTCCATTTCCACATGCCTCAGACTCTCCTCCATCTGAATTAAAAAATCTTAAACTTGCATCTGCAGAACTATCTGGCTCAATAAATATTAGTTGATCACAGCCAATGAAATTTCTGTCACAAATTTTAACTATCTGATCTTTCGTCAAATTGGTAATTTTTTCTCTATTATCGATTATCACAAAATCATTACCCAATCCGTCCATTTTAAAAGCTTTGATATCCATATATAGTTATTTAACTTATTTATTGACTTTTTGAACCTCTATTATAATTTGTGGCAGTTTCCGCAAAAACATTAAATTTGCGGTGTCTTTGGAAACAAAGAGATCGACACTAGTCAGCGAGGGTTCGCCCACTAGTGCGGTTACTGCTGTGTGTAATAAATATGTTTGAAAATTTAACAAATAAATTTGAGGAAGTTTTTTCCTCTTTGAAAAAAGCTCCATCACTTGATGAAAATCAGGTGGATGAAGGGCTAAGAGGTATAAGACAAGCTTTACTTGAAGCTGATGTTTCTCTTGAAGTTGCTAAAGATTTTATTGAAAAAGTTAAACCAAAAGCCCTAGGCCAAGAAATTATTAGGTCAACATCTCCTGGGGATATGGTGGTAAAGATTGTTTATGATGAATTAGTAAATCTTTTAGGGGAAAAAAATAATGAAGTAAATTTAAATGCTGTTCCACCAGTACCAATGATGCTAGTTGGCTTACAAGGTTCTGGTAAAACTACCACAACAGCTAAACTTGCAAGATATTTAGAAAATACAAAAAAAAAGAAAGTAATGATGGTCAGTTTAGATATTTATAGACCAGCTGCTCAAGAGCAATTAAAATCTTTGGGTGAACAAAATAATATTTTAACTCTTCCAATAATCGAAGGCCAACAACCTGGTGATATTTGCCAAAGAGCAATTAGTGCAGCAAATTTAAATGGTGCTGATGTTATATTATTTGATACTGCTGGTAGAACACAAATAGATTTGCAGATGATGAGCGAAATTAAACAAATCGAAAATACAATTAAACCTGCAGAGACTTTTTTAGTTGCAGACTCACTTACTGGGCAAGTGGCTGCATCAGTAGCAAAAGAGTTTAATAATACGGTTAATTTATCAGGAATTATTTTAACAAGAGCAGACGGTGATGCCAGAGGTGGAGCAGCTGTAAGTATGAAATTTGTTTCACAGGTCCCAATAAAATTTTTAGGTATAGGTGAAAAAATTGAAAACCTTGAAGTTTTCCATCCAGACAGAATTGCAAATAGAATTCTTGGTATGGGAGATATTGTTTCTCTTGTTGAAAAAGCAGCCCAAGATCTCGGAGAAGAAAATATTAAAAAAACAGAGGAAAATTTAAAAAAAGGACAATTCTCAATGCAAGATTATTTAACCCAACTGAGACAAATGAAAAAAATGGGTGGTATTGAGGGTATCATGTCTTTTATGCCAGGTGTTTCAAAAGTAAAATCTCAAATGGATGCAGCTGGAATTGATGAGAGTGTTATTACAAAAAATGAAGCTATAATTTTATCAATGACAAAAAAAGAAAGAGAGAACCCAAAAATAATTGACGGTTCTAGGAAAAAAAGAATTGCTAATGGTTCTGGAACTGATCCAGCCACTATCAATAAATTGTTGAAACAATTTAAAATGATGTCTGAAATGATGAAGAAGATGTCAAAAGGAAATCTGAAAGGTATGTCTGATAAAGGAATACCTCCAGAATTATTTAATCAATTAAAATAAAAAGGAGAGTAAATGTTAAAACTAAGATTATCTAGGGGTGGTACAAAAAAAAGACCTGTTTACAAAGTTGTTGTAGCTGATAGTCGATTTGCAAGAGACGGCAGATTTATTGAAAAAGTAGGTTTTTTTAACCCACTGCTACCAAAAGAAAAAAAAGAAAGAATTGGATTAGAGGCTGAGAGAATAAAATATTGGTTGGGTCAAGGTGCGCAACCTACAACAAGAGTAGCCAGAATTTTAGGTGAGAATGAATTAATGCCTATGCCTGCTAATGGTAATAACCCTCAGAAAGCAATTCCAAAAAAAGACAGAAAAAAAGAAGGCTCTGAAGAAGCTTCAAAAGCAGAAGCTAAAAAAGAGGAAGCTCCAAAAGCAGAAGCTAAAAAAGAGGAAGCTCCAAAGGCAGAAGCTCCAAAAGCAGAAGCTAAAAAAGAGGAAGCTCCAAAGGCAGAAGCTAAAAAAGAGGAAAAGAAATAAACTAAAGATTATTAATGTTGCAAGCTCAAGTATTTACACTTTATCCAGATATTTTTCCTGGACCTTTGGCTAAAGGACTTTACGGAAAAGCAATGTCTAAAAAATTGTGGAGTTTGAACGTGATAAATATAAGAGATGCAGCAACAGATAAACACAAAACAGTTGATGATACTCCTTATGGCGGTGGAACAGGTATGTTATTAAAACCAGACGTCTTAGCAAATTCTATCGATCAAAACGTAAATAAAGGAGAAAGGATTTTGTATCTTTCACCAAAAGGAAAAGTATTTAATCAAAAAATTGCTCAAGATCTATCATTAGAAAAATCTTTTTCTTTAATTTGTGGTCATTTTGAGGGAGTTGATGAGAGAGTGCTATCTACAAGAAATATCGAAGAGATAAGTATAGGAGACTACATATTGTCTGGTGGAGAGACTGCTGCGCTTGTTGTAATTGATAGTGTATTAAGACTTTTGCCTGGAGTTTTAGGGAATGACAAATCAGCTTCAGAAGAAACATTTGAAAATGGCCTTTTGGAGTATCCACAATATACTAAACCCCAGATTTGGGAGGAAAAATCGGTTCCAGACGTGTTATTATCAGGTGATCACGCTAAAATTAAAGACTGGCGTTTATCTCAATCTGAGGCTATAACTCGCGACCGAAGACCAGATTTGTGGCAAAAATATAAGAAAAGTTAATGCTAAATAATGAGATGAAAACAATAGAGGAAATAAACCAACATAACGTAAAAAAAATACTCTCAGAAAAAAAAGTTCCTGATTTTTTTCCCGGGGATGTAGTAAAGGTTGGTGTAAGAATTACAGAAGGTAAAAAAGAGAGAATTCAGTATTTTGAGGGTGTTTGTATCGCAAAAAAAAATAGAGATTTAAACTCATCATTTACTGTTAGAAAAATTTCTTTTGGAGAAGGTGTTGAGAGAACTTTCCCACTATATGGAACAGTTATAGATACAATTAAAGTAATTCGGTCAGGTAAAGTTAGAAGAGCTAAATTGTACTATTTAAGGGACAGGACTGGTAAATCAGCTAGAATTGCAGAAAAGATCAGAAAAAAAATTGGTATCGATCTTGATGTTAAGCCCGAGACAGTGACTGAGGAAAACTTAGCGCCAGTTACAAAAGAAAATGAGTCAGGGATGGAAAAAGAGGCTTTTCCATTAGTTGAGCCCAAAAAAGAGGAAATTTCAAAAGCAGATATAAAAAAAGAAGTTTCTGAGGCTGAAAATAAAACTGAAAAAAAACTTGAAAACTTACAAGAAAAAAAATAATTTTTTTCTCAATGCCCAATACTCTTTACGATAAAATTTGGAATGAACATTTAGTTCATCAACAAGAAGACGGAACAGCATTATTATTTGTTGATAGACATTTAGTTCATGAAGTTACTAGTCCACAAGCTTTTGAGGGATTAAGAAATTCCAAACGTATAGTAAGACATCCAAAATTAACACTTGCAGTTGCAGATCACAATGTTCCAACAACTGACAGATCAAAAGGTATTTCTGATCATGAGTCTAAAATTCAAGTTGAGACTTTAGAGGCTAATTGTAAAGAATTTGGAATTAAACTTTTTGGAATGGGCGATAAGAGACAAGGAATTGTTCATGTAACCGGTCCTGAGCAGGGCTTTACACAGCCAGGAACAGTTATTGTATGTGGCGACAGTCATACAGCAACACACGGTGCCTTTGGCGCCTTAGCATTTGGTATCGGAACTTCAGAGGTAGAGCATGTTTTAGCTACTCAAACATTAGTTCAAAAAAAAGCTAAGAATTTTAGAATTAATGTTAACGGCAAACTTCCACTAGGCGTTACATCTAAAGATGTAATTCTTCAAATAATTGGAAAAATAGGTACTGCAGGCGGAACAGGATGTGTAATAGAATATGCTGGCGATCTAATCAAATCACTTACTGTAGAGAACAGAATGACAATTTGTAATATGACAATTGAAGGCGGTGCAAGAGCAGGTTTGATAGCGCCTGATGAAAAGATATATAAATATTTAGAAGATAGACCAATGTCTCCTAAAGGAAAAGATTGGGATAAAGCTCTAGAAAATTGGAAAAATTTGAATACTGATGTCGGTGCTAAGTTTGATAAAGAAATAAATTTAACTGCAAATGAAATTTCACCAATGATAACTTGGGGAACATCACCTCAAGATGTTATTACAATTGACGAAAGAGTTCCAAATCCAAAAAATGAAAAAGATGAGGATAAAAAAAATTCTCTAGAAAGAGCATTAAACTATATGGGTCTGAAACCTGATATGGCTGCTAAAGATATTAAAATTGATAAAGTTTTTATTGGAAGTTGTACGAATGGTAGAATTGAGGATTTAAGAGAAGCAGCAAAAATTTTAAAGGATAAGAAAATAGCTTCACACGTTCATGCTATGGTTGTTCCCGGATCTGGATTGGTAAAAGAACAAGCAGAGCAAGAAGGATTAGATAAAATTTTTGTAAATTCAGGATTTGAGTGGAGGGAGCCAGGTTGCTCAATGTGTTTGGCAATGAATGCTGATAAATTAAAGCCTGAAGAAAGATGCGCCTCAACATCCAATAGAAATTTTGAGGGTAGACAAGGCAGAGGTGGAAGAACTCATTTAGTAAGTCCTGGTATGGCTGCAGCAGCCGCAATATCTGGAAACCTTGATGATGTAAGGAAATATCAGAATTAACATGCAAAAGTTTAATAATTTAAAAAGTATACCAGCTTATTTGCCAATAGTTAATATTGATACAGATATGATTATTCCTAAACAATTTTTAAAAACAATTAAAAGAACTGGATTAGGTAAAAATTTATTTTTTGAGATGAGATATGATGACAATGGTAAAGAGATTAATGATTTTGTTTTAAATAAAGATCCATATAATAATTCGAAAATTTTAATTGCTGGAAAAAATTTTGGTTGTGGCTCTTCAAGAGAACATGCTCCATGGGCACTATTAGATTTTGGTATCACTTGTGTGATTAGTTCAAGTTTTGCAGATATTTTCTACAATAACTGTTTTAAAAACGGTATTTTACCAATAATCTTAGATGATG
>CACPEI010000017.1 GCA_902632875.1 uncultured Pelagibacteraceae bacterium | reverse complement strand
TAGACTCATTTAAGAAAAAATGTTTATTAGAAGGGTTAGACGATATAGCACTATCATTAAAAAAATCTGATAAAATAGAAATTTTTGAAAAAGATTTAAAAGCTAAAAAGCCTTGGATATTTAATGATTAAAGTTAAAAAAAGGAAAGTTTTATTACTTCCTGGTGATGGAATTGGTCCAGAAGTTATAGGCGAGGTGAGAAAAATTATTAATTGGTTTAATGATAAAAAATCATTAGATTTTGAAATAGATGAGGATTTGGCTGGTGGCTGTTCTTATGACAAACATGGTAGTCCAATTACAGATGAAGTTTTTTATAAAGCTTTAGAAAGCGCAGTTGTAATGCTTGGAGCAGTTGGAGGTCCAAAGTGGGATAATGTAGAGTTTTCAAAAAAACCCGAGAGAGCACTATTAAAATTAAGGAAAGAATTAAAACTTTTTGCGAATTTAAGGCCAGCAATATGTTTTAAACAATTAGTAGATGCCTCAACTTTAAAACCAGAAATTGTATCAGGTTTAGACATAATGATCGTCAGAGAATTGACAGGAGGAATTTATTTTGGTGAGCCAAGGGGAATAAAACCAATTGAAAATGGAGAGAGAAAAGGAATTAATACCCATACTTATACGAGTAACGAAATTATTAGAGTTGCTAGAGTAGCTTTTGATTTAGCAAAAAAAAGATCTAATAAAGTTACATCTTGTGAAAAATCAAATGTTATGGAAGCAGGTCAACTTTGGAAAGAGGAAGTACAATCTCTTCATGAAAAAGAATATAAAGATGTAGAATTAAGCCATATGCTTGCAGATAATTGTGCAATGCAACTACTAAGAAACCCTAAACAATTTGATGTAATCGTGACAGATAATCTTTTTGGAGATATGTTATCTGATCAGGCATCAATGTTAACAGGATCCTTAGGACTTTTGCCTTCAGCATCATTGGGAGCAAAAAACAAAGCTGGAGAAATGAGAGCAATGTATGAGCCCATACATGGATCTGCTCCTGACATTGCTGGAAAAGGAATAGCAAATCCAATAGCCACAATCTTAAGCTTTGCTATGGCCTTGAGATATTCTTTAGACCTAGATAAGGAAGCAGAAGCACTTGAAAAAGCTGTTCAAATTGTATTGAATGAGGGTTTAAGAACAAAAGATATCTTATCAAAGGGGACGAGGGAAGTATCTACATCAGAAATGGGCGATGCGATAATTTCAAAATTGCAATAATTAACTAATTATCTTAAACTTACAATATGCCAAGCTATACAGCACCTGTTGAAGATATGATGTTTCTCTTTGAAAAATTGAGAAATAATAAAAAATATAATGAGTTAGAAAAATATAAAGAAGTTACATCAGACTTGGTTAAAGATATTTTACAAGAAGCAGCAAAAATAAATCAAAATCTTATTCTACCATTAGCAAAAGTTGGAGATGAAAATCCTGCTGTTTTAGAAAATGGAGTGGTAAGAACTCCCCCAGGTTACAAAGAGGCATATAAAAAATATATCGAGGATGGATGGACATCTTTATCTTGTGATCCAAAATATGGAGGACAAGGGATGCCAAAAACTGTAAGTGCTTTTTTTGATGAAATGTTGTCATCTGCTAGCTTATCTTTCAAACTTTATAGTGAGCTAAGTATTGGTGCTTATAATTGTATAAACCATCATGCAACAGATGATATTAAAAATAAGTACTTACCAAAAATCGTTGAGGGAAAATGGAGTGGTACTATGTGTTTAACTGAACCGGTATGTGGCACTGATCTAGGACTTCTTAAAACTAAAGCAAAAAAACAAACAGATGGAACTTATAAATTAACTGGTCAAAAAATTTTCATAACATCGGGAGATCACGACCTCACAGAAAATATTATTCATTTAGTTTTAGCAAGAGCTGATGACTCTCCAGCTGGCACTAAGGGAATAAGTTTGTTTTTAGTTCCAAAATTTATAGTTAAAGACGACGGTTCGATTGGAACTAGAAATGGAATATCTACAGGATCTATTGAAACTAAAATGGGTATTAAAGGATCGGCCACTTGTGTTTTGAATTTTGATGATGCTACGGGTTATATGATTGGTGCTAAAGAAAAGGGTTTAAGCGCAATGTTTACTATGATGAATCTTGAAAGAATAGTGGTTGGTATTCAAGGTTTGGGTATTTCAGAAATTGCTTATCAGAATTCTCTTGCATATGCAAAAGAGAGAAAGCAGGGAAAAACAAATAATTCAAAGTCTAAAAATGGTGCTGATTTAATAATTGAACACGCAGATATCAGAAGATCTTTATTGAACATGAAATCAATAATTGAGGGTGAGAGAGCTTTGTGTTTTTGGTTATCTCAGCAAACAGAAGTTAGTTTGTATCATCCAGATGAAAAAACTCGCCAAGAGGCATCTGATTATGTGTCTTTAATGACACCAGTTGTAAAATCATTATTTACTGATTTGGCAATGGAAATAACTAGTGATGCAATGCAAATTTATGGGGGTTACGGTTACACGAAAGATCAAGGAATAGAACAACTTTATAGAGACAATAGAATCACACCTATCTATGAGGGTACTAACTCAGTACAGGCTGCTGACTTAGTTTTTAGAAAATTATCAAATAAAAATGGCAATATAATAGACAAGTTTTTAGATCAGCTAAAAGCTGAATGTAATTCTGATAACGAAAAAATTAAATCATTTATCTCTGATTTTAATAATCATTTGAATATTCTGAAAAAATTTAGTGATTGGATGATTGATAGAGCAAAAACTGAAAAAGATGATGTTAGCGCAGCAGCAAATGATTATCTTAAAACTCTTGGTTATGTCTCTATTGCATATGCATGGATTAAGGTTCTGGAGGTCAGTTTTAAAGATTATAATGAAAACAAGAATTTTTATGATGAGAAAATAGATACAGCAAGATTTTATTTTGATAAAGTATTACCAAGAGCTGAGCATCATTACAAATCCGCAATTTCTGGTAGCTCTAACATCATGAATTTTAAATTTAATTAGAATGAGTATTTACGATACTAACTTAGATAAAAATAATGCCAATTATGTTCCACTAACACCGTTAACCTTTTTAAAAAGAGCTAAAGAAATTTATCCAAATTATGAGGCTCTTATTTATGAGGATAGAAAATTTACATGGGATCAGGTCTACAAACGAACTGTAAAATTCGCAAGCGCTTTAAATAAAATTGGTGTAGGAAAAGGTGATACTGTTTCATTTTTAGCTTTTAATACTCCCGAAATTTTTGAGGGTCATTATTCAGTTCCAATGACTGGTGCAGTATTGAATACAATTAATATTAGATTGGATGCAAAAACTATCGCTTATATTTTAAATCATAGTGAAGCTAAAGTCTTAGTTGTAGATAGACAACTTCATGTCGAGGTTAAGAAAGCACTAACCACTTTAAAAAAAAAAATCACAATAATTGATATAAATGATAAATTTGCAGATCAATCGAAGTGTGAAAAAATTGGTGATCTAGAATATGAGAGTTTCTTAAATACCGGTGATGAAAATTATAACTGGAAAATGCCAGACGATGAATGGCAGGCAATATCACTGAGCTATACATCTGGCACCACAGGAAATCCAAAAGGTGTTGTCTATCATCATAGGGGATCATATTTGATGTCAACTGGAAGTGCTGTTGCATGGAATATGCCTAATAGATTAAATTTTTTGACCATAGTCCCAATGTTTCATTGTAATGGATGGGGCTATCCATGGACTGTTCCTATGTTAAATGGAAGGACAATTTGTCTTAGAAACATTGATGTTAAAAAAATATTTGATTTAATAGAAAAGTATAACGTGACTCATTTTGGAGGTGCTCCTATTGTGTTGAATATGATTACAGGGGCACCAGATTCTCATAAAAAAAAATTGAGACAAAAAGTTTATGTGCTTACAGCAGGAGCTCCACCACCCAGTATAATTTTTAAAAAAATGAAAGAACTTGGGTTCGAAGTAATGCATGTTTATGGTTTAACAGAAACATATGGCCATGTAACTCAGTGTGCTTGGAATGATGCTTGGAACGAATTTGATGAGGAAAGACAAAATGAAATTAAAGCAAGACAAGGAGTTAGGTACCCGAATACTGAGGGAATAGCAGTTATGGATCCAGAAACTATGAAAGAAGTGCCGTCTGATGGAAAAACTATTGGGGAAATTATGATTAAAGGGAATATTGTGATGAAAGGATATTTCAAAGACAAAGATGCAACTGATAAAGCCATGGGTGGTGGCTGGTTTCATTCTGGTGATTTGGCAGTGATGCATCCAGATGGATATGTTAAAATTCAAGACAGATCAAAAGATATTATTATTTCTGGGGGTGAGAACATATCTTCAATTGAAATAGAGAACACTCTAGCTAAACACCCTTCAGTCTCTATTGCTGCCGTTGTTGCTAAACCTGACGAAAAATGGGGAGAAGTGCCTTGCGCGTTTATTGAGGCAGTTAAAGATAAACCAGTATCAGAAAAAGAATTAATCAGTTTTTGTAAGGAAACTCTTGCCGGCTTTAAAGTACCAAAACAGGTTGTCTTTTGTGAATTGCCAAAAACTTCAACTGGTAAGATTCAAAAGTTTGAGCTTAGAAAAAAATTTTAGGTAATTAATTGATATTTCAAATTAATAATAAGAATATTCACGCATCTGATGCTGGACAAGGTGTAGATCCCAAAAAAGATACTATTATATTTCTTCATGGTAGTGGTCTATCCCATATTGTTTGGTCTTTGACCGAGCAGTTTTTTTCAAACAAAAATTTTAATGTATTTTCGATTGACCTTCCTGGACACGGTCAATCAGATGGTCCTTGTCTAGAAAGTATCGAAAAAATATCTGATTGGTTGGAGGGAGTATTTAATTTTTTAAATCTCAATGATTTAATTTTAGTTGGTCATTCACAAGGCTGTCTAGAGATACTTGAATATTCTCGTAAATTCAAAAATAGAGTTAAAAAATCAGTTTTTGTAGGAGGCTCAGATAAAATGCCAGTTCATCCTGATTTGATTAATCTTGCGCAAAATGGTGACTCGGATGCAGTCAAATTGATGATGAAATGGGGCTACGAAGGTTCAAAAAAATTTATAGGTGGAAATCCGGTAGAAAAAATTATTCAATCACCTCGAGATATAAGTGAAATACTAGCGGTCGATTTAGTTGCGTGCAATAATTATTCAAATGGCTCTGAAGCTGCAAAAAACATAGGATTTCCTACATTGTTAATTTTTGGAGAATTTGACAAGATGGTTAACTTAGATGCAGGAAAAAAATTTTCAAACTTGATAGACAACTCAATAACTCATGTAATTAAAGGATGTGGACACATGATTATGATTGAAAAAGCTTTTGAAATGCGAGAAAAGATTTTAGAGTTTTTAAAATCATGAAAAATTATTCAATAGCAAAATCTAGAAGAATTAGAAGCTCACCATATACCTCAAGAATAGAGAGACAAGGAGTTACCGCTTATACGGTTTACAATCACATGTTGTTACCAGCTGCTTTTGGGTCAATAGAAGATTCTTGTGATCATCTTAAAAAAGATGTTCAAGTTTGGGATGTAGCAGCAGAAAGACAAGTTGAAATTTCAGGCGTCGATGCAGCGAAACTCGTTCAGTTAATGACTTGTAGAGATTTGTCTAAATCAAAAATTGGAAGATGTTATTACTGCCCAATAATTGATGATGATGGTAATTTAGTAAATGACCCCGTGATTTTAAAAATAGCCGATGATAAATGGTGGATTTCAATCGCAGACTCTGATGTTATTTTTTTTGCAAAAGGTCTCGCCTCTGGAAATAATTTTCAAGTAAAAATCTTTGAACCTAATGTAGATATAATTGCTATACAGGGGCCAAAATCATTTAGTTTAATGGAAAAAGTTTTTGGAAAAAAAATTACAGAATTAAAATTTTTTGGTTTTGATTATTATGAATTCAAAGGTGTAAAGCATTTGATTGCACGATCTGGATGGTCAAAGCAAGGTGGATTTGAGATATATGTAGAAAATACGCAATCAGGCTTAGATTTATACGATCATTTTTTTGAAATAGGCAAAGAATTCAACTTAAAACCTGGCTGCCCCAATCTTATTGAAAGAATTGAGAGTGGTTTATTATCCTACGGAAATGATTTTGACAATAATGATAATCCTTTTGAATGTGGTTTTGAAAAGTATGTGAATTTAGACTCAGAAGTACAATTTTTAGGCAAGCAAAAATTAAAAGAAATAAAAGCTGCTGGAATAAAAAGAAAGTTAATGGGTATTTATATTGAAGCTGACAAAATTAATTTAACTAAATCTTTGAAAATTAAAGATGATAAAGGAAGTTTCATTGGAGAGTTACGATCTGCTTGTTATTCACCACATTTTAAAAAGGTTATAGGAATAGCAATGATAAATAAGCCATATTGCAAACCATTAGCAACGGGTGTCATTGAAATTGATGGAAATTCCTTAAGTGTTAAAGTTTGCGATTTACCTTTCATCTAGTATAAAAGCTACATCATGAATATTGCAATTGTAGGAGCAACAGGAAATGTTGGCAGGAAAACATTGGAAATTTTGGAGAGAAAAGAATTTTCTATAGATAATTTATATTTAGTTGCGTCCTCAAAAAGTGTTGGAAAAAAAATTGTTTTTAGAGGTAAGGAAATGGATGTCCTTGATTTAGAAAATTTTGATTTCTCAAAAGTTAATATTGCTTTTTTTGCAGCTGGTGGAAAAATTTCTGAAAAATTTGCTGAAAGAGCAGCCAAAAATTGCTTGGTAATTGATAACTCTAGTTTTTTTAGAATGGATCCAGAAGTACCCTTGATAGTTCCACAAGTAAATTCAAATGATCTAAAAAAAATTAAAAAAAATATTATTGCAAATCCGAATTGTTCAACAGCTCAATTAGTAATTGTTCTTAAACCTTTACATGATCTATTTATTATCAAAAGAATTGTCGTGTCTACTTATCAATCAGTTTCTGGAGGTGGAAAAGCTCCAATGGATGAACTTATTGAGCAAACCAAACTAGTTTTAGATGGTAAAAAAGTATCATCTAAAAATTTTACAAAACAAATAGCTTTTAATGCCATCCCTCATATCGATCAATTTGCAGATGATGGTTATACTAAAGAAGAGTTAAAAATAATGAACGAAACTAAAAAAATTTTAGATACTAAAATTGATTTAACAGCGACATGTGTGAGATTACCAATCTCTGTTTCTCATTCTGAGTCAGTTAACCTGCAATTCGAAAAACCTTTTACTCTGGAAAAGGTAAGAGATATTTTAAATAATTTTGAAGGTTGTAAAGTTATTGATGAAAGACATGACGGTGGTTATTCAACTCCAATTGAAGCAGAGGGAATGGATGAAACTTTTATTTCAAGGATAAGAGAAGATAAAACAATTAAAAACGGATTAAATTTATGGATCGTTTCTGACAATCTTTTGAGGGGAGCTGCTTTGAATGCTGTGGAAATTGCAGAAACAGTAATTAAAAACAATTACCATGGAAAATAAAAAACCATTATCTCCTCATATACAAGTTTATAAATGGCATATTTCGTCTTTAGTATCCATTTCACACAGGATTACTGGTATAATAAATATAATTGGGATTACATTAATTTGTTTGTGGGCATCTTCACTATTATTAGGTGAAAATAATTATGAAGCTATTAATTTGTTATTAAATTCTCAGATTGGAAAATTTATTACTTTAGGTTTGACTTGGTCTTTTTGTTTTCAAATTTTAAGTGAGATAAGACATTTGGGAATGGACTTAGGTTATGGATTTGAACTTAAGACAACTAAAATAACTGGTCTTTTAGTAATTATTGGATCAATTTTTTTTACTATAATTTTATATTTAATTGGAAAAAATTTATTTTAAAATGATTGCTGCAACAAAAAAATGGATTTTTTTAAAAATAAGTGGAGCAATATTAGTTCCATTAATGGGCTGGTTTATTTTAAATTTTATAAGTATTTATGATCAGAGCTATTTAGGGGTATTAGAATTTTTTACGAATCCATTATCTAAGTTTTTATTTAGCTTATTTATTATTACTGCATATTTCTTTTCAGCATTAAGTATTAGTGAGGTTTTTGAGGATTATATTAAAGATTATAAAATCAAAAATGTCGCAAATGGTTTTTTATACGTATCAGCTGTGGTAATTCCATTAATTACAATTATATTATTAATTAACTTATGAGTTCTTACAAAATAATAGATCATGAATACGATGTAGTAGTCTTGGGAGCAGGTGGTTCTGGTTTAAGGGCCGCGGTTGGTTTAAGTGAGGCTGGATTAAAAACAGCTTGTATTTCAAAAGTCTTTCCAACTAGAAGTCACACCTCTGCAGCACAAGGCGGTATTTCTGCTGCTTTAGGAAATATGGGTGAGGATGATTGGCGTTGGCATATGTACGACACAGTTAAAGGAGCTGATTGGCTAGGTGATCAGGATAGTATTGAATATCTTTGTAAAGAGGCACCAAAGGCTGTGATTGAGCTAGAAAAATATGGTGTTCCATTTAGTAGAACTGATGATGGAAAAATTTATCAAAGACCATTTGGTGGTATGACTAAAAATTATGGCAACGGAATTGTACAAAGAACTTGTGCAGCCGCTGATAGAACAGGTCATGCAATTTTACATACTTTGTATGGACAAGCTTTAAAACATAATACAGAATTTTTTATTGAGTATTTTGCATTAGATTTATTAATGAAAGATGGAGCGTGCAAAGGTCTAATTGCTTGGAATTTAAATGATGGAACTATTCATAGATTTAGAGCACACACCGTTATAATTGCAACAGGTGGTTATGGAAAAGTATATTATTCTGCAACATCAGCCCATACTTGTACAGGTGATGGTAATGCAATGGTATTAAGAGCAGGTTTACCATTACAAGATATGGAATTTGTGCAGTTTCATCCAACAGGAATTTATGGTCATGGCACATTGATCACAGAAGGCGCAAGAGGTGAAGGAGGATATCTTACAAATTCTAAGGGTGAAAGATTTATGGAAAGATATGCCCCCAATGCAAAAGATTTAGCATCAAGAGATGTTGTGAGTAGATCGATGTCAATTGAGATTAATGAAGGAAGAGGAGTTGGAAAAGATCAAGATCATGTTCATCTTAATTTAAGTCACTTAGATAAGGATATTATCGAAAGTAGGTTACCTGGTATAACTGATGCTGCGAGATTATTTGCTAATGTAGATGTTACTAAAGAACCAATTCCGGTTGTTCCAACAGTTCATTATAATATGGGTGGTATTCCAACAAATTATAAAGCAGAGGTATTAACTGTTAATGGTTCAGAAAAAACTGTTCCAGGTTTAATGGCAATAGGTGAGGCAGCGTGTGTATCAGTTCATGGTGCTAACAGACTTGGCTCAAACTCATTAATTGATTTAGTTGTTTTTGGTAGAGCAGCTGCTAAACGCGCGGCAGAGTTAATAAAACCAGGAACTCCACACGAGGAAATCAGTGAAACAGAAACCCAAAAATGCTTAGATCGTTTTGATAAAATAAGAAATTCACAAGGCGATATCGGAACAGCTGAATTAAGATTATCAATGCAGAAAACTATGCAGTCTAAGTGTGCTGTTTTTAGAACTGAAAAAACTCTTAAAGAAGGTGTTAATGAAATAAGAAAAACTTATGATGGGCTAGACTCTTTATCAGTTAAAGATAAATCTCTAATTTTTAACACTGATTTAGTTGAAACTTTAGAATTTGATAATTTAATAAGACAAGCTGTAGTTACAGTTGATTCTGCCTATAATCGAAAAGAAAGTCGAGGAGCACATGCGAGAGAAGACTTTCCAAAAAGAGATGATAATAAATTTATGCAACACACTCTTGCCTGGTGTGACGGAAAAGATACAAAAATTAGTTATAGAGAAGTTCACAAA
>CACPEI010000016.1 GCA_902632875.1 uncultured Pelagibacteraceae bacterium | reverse complement strand
TATCGGGCATGTTTAATTTTAAATCTTTTACAAAATTTTCACTAAATTTTTGATTATGTTTTACCCTATAATTAATAATCCTTTTTATTCCATAACCTTCATTCATGAGTTGTTGATCCAAATCAACAGATATAATTTCACCACTAACATAAAGTAAATTTTTATTTTTCGTTTCATAAGTTTGTAATATTAGCTCTTTTAAATTAGAAACATTTCCTTCTGCAGCAATTGTATTTTGGAATCCTAAAGATCTGGCTTTTTTTCAGTTGAGTTTCCAACACAAAAACATTTAATGTTTTTATCTATATTATTTAGATCTAAGAATTTAACAGCATTAGCACTAGTAAAAATAATCCCTCCATAATCAGAGAATTTAATTTTCTCATAATTAACTTTTTCAATATTAATCAGTGGAATATGAGAAACTTTATGACCTAATGATTTAAATTTTAAAATCATTTCTGAACAATCTTCAAGTGGTCTTGTTAATAAAATATGCATATTATTTTTTATAAGAATTATTTGATTTAATTTTTAAATTTTGCCCAATTTGTTTTCCAACTTCTTTAAAGTTATTAATCCTATCAGATTTTTTTTCATAAAATCTTTGAGAGCCATCAATTGAAAAAAGTTCTGCCTCAACTACAATTACTTCTCCATCTATTTTTGAATAAACACCAATAGCTGTTTGACAATCTCCTTCTAAAACTTTAAGAACATTCCTTTCGGCATGAGCTCTTTTATAAGTCTCTTCATGATTTACTTTTTGTAAAATTGAAATTATGTCTTTATCTATTTCACGACACTGTAGTGCTATTATTCCTTGTCCGGCACTTGGTATAATTTGTTGTACAGAAAAAACTTCAGCTATCTCATTTTCAAGATTTAAGTCTTTAATTCCTGCATAAGACAAAATGATTGCATCATAATCTCCATTTTTAAGTTTTTTTATTCTAGTATCTACGTTTCCTCTAATAATTTTGCACGTTAAATCAGATCTTAATTTTTTAATTTGGAATTCTCTTCTAAATGAAGATGTTCCTATGATTGATTTCACTTTAAGATCATTTAGTTTTTTTTTATTATTTGCAATTAAAATTTCTCTTGGATCATTTCTCTCTAAAAATGTGTCAGTTTGCAAACCACTTGTTTCAATTGCTGGCATATCTTTTAATGCGTGAACTGCAATATCGATATTTTTGTTTTCTAATTCTTTTTCAATTTCGGTTGAGAACAAACCTTTACCTCCTATGTCTGACAATCTAGTATTTTTAACTTTATCACCTTTTGTTGTGATAGATTTGATTTCAATATCATTTTTACTCAAATTAGTTTTTTCAATAATTTGATCTTTAGCTTTTTGAGCATACAACAATGCTAATTTACTACCTCTTGAGCCTATGATAATTTTTTTGACCATAAATAAATTTATTTCTTTCTTGTATTGGAAATGTACAATTATTAAAAACTATTTGTATGAGTAAAAAACCCTTAATTCTTGGAATTGAAACTAGTTGTGATGAAACCGCTGCATCAGTAATAACTGAAAATGAGCAAGGGAATCCAATAATTCTATCAAATATCATCTCTAGTCAAACTGACGTTCACAAAGAATTTGGGGGCGTAGTTCCAGAACTAGCTGCCAGATCACATATCGAAAAAATAGATTTAATTGTGCAAAAAGCACTAGATAAAAGTGGAAAAAAATTCGAGGAAATTGATGCAGTAGCCTCAACAGCGGGCCCTGGCTTAATAGTTTGTTTGTCAGTAGGTTTAAGCTTTGGAAAAGCTTTTGCTTATTCAATTAACAAACCTTTCATAGCTGTAAATCATTTAGAGGGGCATGCATTAAGCCCTAAATTAGTTTCAAACTTAGATTATCCTTATCTATTGTTATTAATTTCAGGAGGCCATTCACAATATTTAAAAGTCCAGGGTCTTGGAAAATATAAAAGACTAGGAACAACTATTGATGATGCGCTTGGTGAAGCTTTTGATAAAACTGCCAAACTTCTTGGAATAGAATTTCCTGGAGGACCCCAAATCGAAATTTGGGCAAAAAAAGGTGATCCGAATTCTTATGACTTACCAAAACCTATTATCAATAAGGGTGGATGCAATTTATCATTTGCTGGTCTCAAAACTGCAATTCTTAAGATAAGTAAAACAATCAAAACTGATCAAGAAAAATTCAATTTGGCGGCTTCTTTTCAAAAAACAATTGAAGAAATATTAAAAAAAAAAACAAAAATTGCTTTTGATGAATTTGAAAAACAAAATAAAATACAAGAAAAAATCTTTGTTGTTGCAGGTGGCGTAGCGGCAAATAAAAAAATTAGATCTATGTTAATAAACTTATGTAAAGAAAATAATTATCAAAGCATTTTTCCACCAATAGAGATATGTGGGGACAATGCTGCAATGATAGCAATGGTAGGTTTAGAAAAGTACAAATTAAAAAAATTTAATGAATTAGATTATCCTGCAAAACCTAGGTGGCAATTGGATGAAAGTGCATTATTTTTAAAAGGAGCTGGGGTGAAACTTTAATGCAATATTGGTTACTCAAATCAGAACCTGACGTTTGGTCAATCGATCAACAAAAAAAGGCTGGTCTTAAGGGTGCTCCTTGGGATGGAGTAAGAAATTATCAAGCTGCCAAGAATTTAAAATCGATGAAGAAAGGAGATAAATGTTTTTTCTATCATTCAAATATTGGAAAAGAAATTGTTGGTATAGTTGAAGTTATCAAAGAAGCATATTTAGACAAGACAGATAAATCTGGTCGATTTGTTGCTGTAACAGTTAAGTTCTTAAAAAAATTGAACAAGTCGATAACTCTTGAGGATATTAAAAAAAACAAGCAATTAAGCCATTTATCACTGATTAAACAAAGCAGATTATCAGTAATGCCAATCGATTCTAAAAGCTGGAAAATTTTAAATAACATGGGTAAGATTTAGGAATTATTTTTATGCCTAAAAAGAGAAAAAAAACAAAGTCAAAGAGAAAAACCTCAAAAAAAAGGAGAGTGAAAAAAAGAAAAAAAATCTCTAAACAAAAAAAGATTAAAAGTAAAAGCAAAAAAATTAAGGATAATAAAGAAGGCTCAACTCAAGAACTAATTTTTAAAACAAAACCAGAGTGGGTGAAAAGTGGTTTAATTAATAAATCTCAATATCAGAATAAATATAAAGACTCTATCAAAAATAATAATGCTTTTTGGAAAAAAGAAGGAAAAAGAATTACTTGGATAAAACCATATAAAAAAATTAAGGATGTAAAGTATAGTAAAGATGAAGTTCGAATAAAATGGTTTGAAGACGGAACTTTAAATGCATCTGCAAATTGTATTGATAGACATTTAAAAGATAAAAAAGATAAAACAGCTATTATTTGGGTAGGTGATGATCCTAAGGATACACAAAAAATTTCATATAAACAACTTCATCAAAAAGTTTCAAAAGCAGCCAACGGTCTTAAAAAACTTGGAATACAAAAAGGCGATAGAGTAACAATATACTTAACAATGATACCAGAGCTAGCTATTTTGATGTTAGCTTGTGCGAGAATTGGTGCAATTCATTCTATTATATTCGGTGGATTTTCAGCAGAGTCTATTTCTGGAAGAGTGAATGATTGTAAATCAGAATATATTATCACTGCTGATGAAGGTGTAAGAGGGGGAAAAACAATTCCTTTAAAAGCAACAACAGATGAAGCATTAAGTAATTGTCCTGATGTTAAAAAATGTATTGTTGTTAAAAGAACAGGTAACTATGTTTATTGGGATGACGACAGAGACGTTTGGTACCACGATTTAATTAAAGATGTTCCAAGCCATTGCGAACCTGAAGAAATGAATGCAGAAGATCCTTTGTTTATTCTTTACACTTCTGGTTCTACTGGCAAACCAAAAGGTGTTCTACATACAACAGGTGGATACATGGTTTATGCATCTATGACACATCAATATATATTCAACTATAAACCTAAAGATATTTATTGGTGCACCGCTGATATTGGATGGGTCACTGGCCATAGTTACATTATTTATGGACCTTTATCTAATGGAGCAACAACTATAATGTTTGAAGGAGTGCCTAATTACCCTGACAGCTCTAGATGGTGGCAAATTGTTGATAAATTTAAGGTAAATACTTTTTATACTGCACCAACAGCTATCAGAGCTCTAATGAGAGAAGGTGATGATCCAGTAAATAAAACATCAAGAAAATCACTTAAGCTATTAGGAACTGTTGGAGAACCTATTAATCCAGAGGCTTGGATGTGGTATTATAAGACAGTTGGAAATTCAAAATGTCCAATTGTAGACACTTGGTGGCAAACAGAAACAGGTGGAATTTTGATTGCACCTCAAACTGGAGCGATACCGTTAAAACCTGGATCAGCAACAAAACCTTTTTATGGAATTAAACCTTGTATTGTTGACAAAGATGGCAAAGAAATCAAAGGTGCTGGTGAAGGAAGACTTTGTATTTCTCAATCTTGGCCAGGTCAAATGCGTACAGTTTATGGTGATCATCAAAGATTTATAGACACGTACTTTTCTCAATTTGATGGAAAATATTTTACTGGAGATGGATGCAGAAGAGATAAAGATGGATATTATTGGATAACTGGAAGAGTTGATGATGTGATTATTGTATCAGGACATAACTTAGGGACTGCTGAAATTGAAAGTGCTTTTGTTGCTCATCCTAAAGTCGCTGAAGCTGCTGTGGTTGGTTATCCACATGACATTAAGGGTAATGGATTATATTGCTACGTAACTCTTAATGCAGGTGAGACTGAGACGGGTGACCTTGAGAGGGAACTTAAATTATGGGTTAGAAAACAAATAGGCCCGTTAGCAACTCCTGACTTAATACACTTTACTCCAGGGCTTCCAAAAACAAGATCTGGAAAAATAATGAGAAGAATTCTTAGAAAGATTGCGGCTAATGAACATGGTCAATTAGGTGATACCACAACTTTAGCTGATCCAAGTGTTGTTGATAGCTTAGTTGACAATAGAAAAAATACTTAGAAGCCTAATCTTTCTTTAAATTCTTTTTTAACAACATCCCATTTGAGTATTACTGAATTCAAAACTATTTTACGATCTAAAGTTTTTAATTCTTCTGCAATTGGAGCCCACTTATATAAAGATAAAGCACTAGAATTAAAAGGGAGATCACTATGATGGGTATCCCAATTTATTTTTTCAAATCTTTCATCAAAATTTTTTTTTGTGTTTTCAATAATATCTAAAGGCATTTTATTTGAAATTTCATCGTCTAGGATTTTTAGAAAAATTTCTTTGGCCTTATTGGTCTCATGATAGTTCGTAATTGTTTTTAAATATGAGAAAGTATAAAAAGTAAGATCTTGTAAGGCTGCAGCATAGATATTCCACTTAGCTAAATTGACTGACTTCATAAATTCATCATTTTCAAAATGAAGCACATATCTAGTCCCCATTCTGGTCTTTAAATATCCATACAAAGTGACTTGCGATACCCATGCTGACTTTGTTTGAATAAATTCCTCTAATTCATCTAACGACTTTATTTTTTTTTTGGGGATAAATGCCTTAAAAAGAGCAAATAGGTAAATTTTGAAGTCTCTTAAGGTAAGATCTCTCCAAGTAAGTTTATATTTTCCCATAAATTAAGCTATTTTTGGTAGTATAACCCAAAATTCATTCAAATTTGAGCAATTTTAACACTTTAAATCTCCTTGATAATGGTTATGGTTTTGCCCAGTTATAACTAAAAAGAGAGAGGTATAAATGTCAAAACAAGCACAACACTGGGAAAAATCCAGAGGTCTGCTACTAGTAACGTTAGCGATCTGGTTTGTTTTCTCAATTGGCATCTTCTTATTCGGGGCTGAAATGAATGAAGTTACGGGACCATTTGGTTATCCGTTAACTTATTGGTTCACTTGTCAAGGTTCTCTTGGTGCTTTCGTAATCCTAATTTTCTGGTTTGCGAACAGGCAGGAGAAAATTGATGAAGAGTTTGGCTTCTCAGAAAGAGGGGATGACTAAATGATCAAAGGTAATTTTATAGACAATTTACCTAAGGTTTATGGAATCTATACAGGTGGTTTTTTAGCTTTCATAATCATTATGTCAATTGCCGAGCAGATGGGTATGACTGCAAAAACAATCGGAATTTGTTTCGTTGCTTTCACAGTAGCCATCTATGCTATAATTGGTTATCTATCACGTACAGCTCAAGCTGATGCTTATTACGTAGCTGGAAGACAAGTGCCAACTGTATTCAATGGAATGGCTACTGCAGCAGACTGGATGTCTGGTGCATCATTCGTTGCAATGGCAGGAGGTATTTACTTCAAAGGTTACGGATATATGGCACTACTTGTAGGTTGGACTGGTGGATATGTATTAGTTGCATCTTTATTAGCACCTTACTTGAGAAAATTTGGTTGTTACACAGTTCCAGATTTTATTGGTACAAGATATGGTGGTAATTTAAGTAGATTCATGGCGGTAGTAGTTTTAACTGTCGCATCATTTACTTATGTGACTGCACAAATTAACGCTACAGGTACTATTGCATCTGTTGCACTTGATATTCCATTCCAATACGCAGTTTATGTTGGATTAGTAAGTATCTTACTATGTTCAATGTTAGGTGGTATGAGAGGAGTAACTTGGACACAGGTTGCACAATATATTGTACTAATCATAGCTTACTTATTACCAGTATTCTGGATCAGTAACAAAATGGGTGCGGGTTTCTTCCCACACTTTATGTTAGCTGATGAAGTATCAAGAATTGCTGAATTAGAAGCTCAGTTTGGTTTTGTGAAAAACTCTGCTGAAAATCTAAAAGAGGTGCCAAAAGGTTTGGCTGGTATAACTAAAGGTATTTTAGGTGTTGATATTTTTCAAATATTAATTGGATTAGGAATTTTTTTAATATTTTTAATATTTAGAGGTTTAATAAGTAAATTAGTAATTAAAAAGTTAGAAATTATCTCAAAAAGAACAACAAATAAATTAGATGATACTTTTGTAAAATCTTTGATTGGTCCTGCAAGATTTTTACCTATAGTTTTAGGTTTTTTTATATCAAGTTACTATATGACTTTTTCTATGGAGGGACGAGAAATTGTTGATACTATAAATAGAACTTTAATTACGATATTAATTTTTTGGGTTATTCATCAAATCATAGAACCAGTCTCTTATGTATTAAGTGGACTTGATAAACTTCTGACAAAAGAATTAATTGGATGGATAATAAAATCTTTAAAGATTTTAATATTTATTTTAGGTCTCGCAGCAGTCTTGGAATTATGGGGAATTAAAATTGGTCCAATTATAGCCGGGTTAGGCTTATTTGGAGTAGCAGTTGCGTTAGGCGCTCAAGATTTATTTAAAAACTTAATATCAGGTATCTTAGTTTTAGTGGAAAAGAGATTTAAAATTGGTGATTGGATCTTAGTGGATGGGATAATAGAAGGTATTGTTGAAAAAATAGGTTTTCGATCAACAACAATAAGAAAATTTGATAAATCTTTAGCGATAATTCCAAATTTCCAATTTGCAGAAAATGCCGTAGTTAATGTGAGTGAAACATCTAACTGGTTGATAAGCTGGATTATTACTCTCCAATATGACACTTCTGTTGATCAACTTAAAAATATTCGAGATCAAATTGAAGATCATATAAAAAAAAGTGAGGATTTTGACGTCAATATAGGTATAGCGGTTAGAGTTGATAAATTTTCAGATAGTTCAATAGATATGTATGTACGTTGTTTTACAAAATCCGATAGTTGGAATGAATGGTTGTCGGTTAAAGAAAGATTAGCTATTGCAATTAAACAAATTGTAGAAAATAATAAAGCTTCTTTTGCTTTCCCAAGTTCTTCAATTTATATTGAAAAAAAATGATAGCAATTTTTTATCTGGTTTTACAATTATTAAAACTTTATTCTTACGTGGTTATAGCCAATGTTATCATTAGTTGGTTGGTTGCTTTTAATGTATTAAATACTCAGAATAGATTTGTTTATGTAATTTTAGATTTTACCTACAGATTAACAGAACCATTTTTGAGAGTAATAAGACGTTTTTTACCAAATTTAGGAGCATTAGACATTTCTCCAATAATTTTACTGCTATTGATTTGGTTTATAGAAATGTGTATGAAGCTCTACATTGCACCAATAATATTCTAAAATTTATGATTTTAATTGATGGAAAAAAAGAAGCAGCATTATTAAGAGAGCAACTTAAAAAAGAAGTATCTGAATTAAAAATTAAACATAATAAAGTCCCTGGTTTAACTGTAATTTTAATTGGAGATTTTACTCCAAGCCAAATTTATGTCAGAAATAAAGAAAAATCAGCGAACGAAGTTGGGCTTAAATCTGAGGTGGTTAAATATCCAGACAGCGTGGAGGAAAAAGTCGTTTTAGACAAAATAGATGAATTAAACAAAGATTCATCAGTATCAGGTATTTTAGTTCAGTTACCATTACCAAAACATATTGACAAACAAAAAATTATTGAGGCTATCGATCCATCTAAGGATGTTGATGGATTCCATCCTGTAAATGTGGGAAACCTTTCCTCGGGTTATGAAAGTTCGGTTCCATGCACACCACTTGGATGTTATTTATTAATTAAAAAAATAGAGCCAAACTTAAATGGCAAAAAGGCTGTAGTTGTTGGTCGATCTAACTTGAATGGCAAACCAATGACTCAACTACTTCTTAAAGAAAATTGCACAGTAACAATAACACATTCAAAGACAAAAGATTTAAAAGCAGAGTGTTTAGAGGCAGATATTATTGTAGCAGCAGTTGGTATTCCTGAGCTAGTGAAAGGTGATTGGGTAAAAAAAAATACAATAGTTATAGATGTTGGGATAAATAAAACAGAGAAAGGCATTGTTGGGGATGTTGCATTTGATGAAGTTTCAAAAAACGCTAGAGCGCTCACACCAGTTCCAGGTGGAGTTGGACCTATGACAATAGCGTGTTTATTAAAAAATACAATTGACTGTTTCAAAAGATCGCAAGTATAGTATTTAATTCAATAAATTTTTTTTGATAAGATGGGTCATGAAAAAACCTAAATACCATTTCAGAATCGCGATCTTAATGCTTATTCTCACCGTACCACCAATAGGAGCCACCCAACTAGGATGGTATTTATATGATAAGCAAACTGGATTTGATTATGGTATGATCGTAGGAACATTTTCTGTAATTTATGCTGCATGGTTGATGTATGAAAAAAATTGGAGAGAGGATGATGAGGATTAAAATATGGAAAAAATAATTTTTTTTGGATTAGTAATACCAATTTTAGCATTCGTTCTTTATTTAGGTGGAACAGCTATCATGAAAGGGTTTGAGGCTAAGAAGGAAAATAAATCAAAAGAGGATTTAGAAAATCAAGATAAAGAACAAAATTTATCCGAAAATAATGATAAGTTAACAGATGAGCTAAATAAATTAAATCAACTTCTTAAAGATGGAGTTTTAACTGAGGAAGAGTTCCAAAAAGCTAAAAAGAAAATTTTAGATAATTAATTGTAATTTAATAATTTTTTTAATGATCCAAATTCACCTATACGATAAACGATTGCATCCTCTTTGTTAAAACCATATTTTTCTGCACTAGCTTTAAATCTCACTGGTGGTTCCATTATAGGTTCTAAAGATAAAACAAATGTGCCCCAATGCATTCCAATTACTTTTTTACTCTTTAAATTTTTTGCAACCTCTAAGGCCTCCTCTGGATTAGTATGATAAACTGATTTATCTTTGTAAGGCATTATTGGATAAAAATTATAGGCACCAATATTAATAAATGTAAGATCGATCGGACCGTATTTGTTTCCTATATCCTTATAAATATTTCCTATTCCAGTGTCACAACCAAATAGTAATTTTTTTCCATTATACTCAATCAAAAAATTTCCCCATAAAGTTTTATTTGTATCTGTAAGGCTTCTTTTTGACCAATGAACAGCAGGCAAAAAAGTAATTTTTAAATTTTTATTTATTTCAATTTCTTCATACCAGTCCATCTCATTTACATCTTTATAACCATTTCTGCTAAAGTATTTCCCAAGCTTCAAGGGAAGTAAAACTTTTACATTTTTAAAAGGAAATCTTCTAATTGTAGTCATATCTTGGTGATCGTAATGATTATGAGTAAGTAAAAAAATATCTGTTTTAGGAATTTCATTTAATTTAAGTGCAGGTTCTGTAAATCTTTTTGGTCCAAAAATAAGTGGCCCAGCATTTTTTGAAAATACTGGATCTGTGATAATTGTTGTGTCACCAAGTTTGATTAAAAATGTTGCATGACCGATCCAAGCCACATAATCGTCTTCTTGATATTTTTTTAGATCGAACAAAACTTTTTCTTTATTAATCACATGTTCTTTGGGGACAGTCATATCAAGTTTCTTTTTTTCTTTATTAAAAATTTTATATGACCATTTAACATTTGCATCTCTTTTTGGGGAACCTTCAGGATTTCTAAAAGTACCATCTGGTAAATGGTGGTAAGGTTTTTTTTCCATAGCTAATCCAATATGATTATATGAGACAATACCAATTAAAAAACATAAAACTGCAATTAATTTTTTTGCATTAACCACAAACTATCTCCTGCTAAAAAGTAAATTTTTCCATTATTTGGATGAACCTGTATATCTCTAATTCGTCCAATTTTATCTTTAAAAATTACGTCTTCCTTTACTTTAGATTTATTATCGAAAATTAGCTTTCTTAACGATTGATCCTTTAATGATGTTATTAAAGCATGACCATTCCACTCTTTAAACTCTTCTCCTTTATAAATAGTGATTGCGCTTGTTGCAATCGAGGGCACCCAATATTGGATTGCTCTTGTAAAGCCTGGCTTCCACTTAGGGCCGATAGGTAAACCAGAATAATTTTTTCCACCCCAACCTAAAATTTTCCAACCATAATTTTCACCCTTTTTAACCTCACCAAACCAATCACCACCTTTAGCGCCATGGTTACTAATATAAATTTTACCATCAAAAGATGATAAAGTTAAACCTTGAGGATTTCTGATGCCAATTTGATAAATTTCAGGAAGCCAATCTGGTTTGTCTTCGAACTTAGGATTATCACTTGGAATGCTCCCATCAAGATTAATTCTAATAATGCTTCCAGGATGTTTTGAGGGGTCTTGGGCAATCATACCCTTTCCTCTTTCACCTGCAGACGCAAACAAATAATTATCTTTGATCGCCAATCTTGATCCAAAATGATAACCAGAATTAATTGGTGGTTCTGCTTGGAAAATGTTTTTAAAATCTAATTTATTTTTATTAAAATTAGCTTTGGCAATAGAGGTGCTAGTATTCATATTACCTCTATTTTCAGTGTAAGAAATATAAACAAAATTATCTTTAAAAAGAATATCTAACAAACCACCTTGTCCATGTTCTACAAAATTTAAATTATGATCAACTTCAAAGACTTCTTTTGTTATAATATTTGCAATTTTAATTTTTCCACTCTTTTCAGTAAGAATTAATTCATTATTGTTTAAAAATGATGAGCCCCATGGATCATTTAGAACTAATTGTTCTTCTAGTGAAAAATTTTGAGCTAATGAATTTACGGAATGAATTAAAAAAAATGATATTAAAAAAAAAATTTTCTTCACTTTATGAAAGTTTAGATCTTCCACCGTCTACAGCAATTATTTGACCTGTTATCCATGAGCTATCTTCAGAAATCAAAAATTTTGCTAGTGAAGCGGAGTCTTTACCTTCTCCCAATCTTTTTAAAGGGTGAGCCTTTGCTATACCATCTGCTAGTGCTTTATTTTTTAACATTGGCTCCGCAATTTTTGAATGAGTTAAGCTTGGCGCAATACAATTCACTCTAATATTTGGAGCAAATTCAGCCGCAAGAGAAACTGTTAAACCTTCTACAGCTGCTTTGGTCGACGCAATAATTGCATGGTTGGTAAAACCTCTTTGAGCAGCAACTGTTGAAAATAAAACAACAGATCCCTTATTTTTTTTTAAACTTTCTTGATATCCCTTAATTACCTCAACAGCTGAATAAAGATTTAATTTCATACATTTAATAAAATCCTGCTCAGTAACCATTCTCACAGGTTTTAAATCAATTGAGCCGACGCAATAAGCTACACCTTTGATATCTGGAATATCGTTTTTTACTTTCTCAATAAATCCTTCTTCTAAAACATCAACAATCGTAAAAGAACAACTTAGTC
>CACPEI010000015.1 GCA_902632875.1 uncultured Pelagibacteraceae bacterium | reverse complement strand
ACTCCAGCGAGCCCAAGGATTGTTTCATCTTTACCTTTAAAATATCTATTTAAATATCTCATTTCAAGAACTGCTTTTTGAAATAAATTAGATGAAGAGTTAAGACTTTGACCAGCTCCAATGATCATTGAATATATATTTTTAATTGCTGAACAGACCTCTACTCCTACTACATCCCGGGAGTATTCAGTTAAATAATATTTAGTAGAAATTTTTCTTCCTATAGATTTTGCAATGTTAATATTTTTATTTGCTATAATCACACTAGTTTGATTTTTTCTGGCTAATTCTTTTGCCAAACAAGGTCCTTTTAGTACTGAAATATTTTTTAGATCATAGTTTTTTTGAAGTTGTTCTGAAATTGTTAATATCTTATTCTTTTTTTTTTCAAATTTTAACCCTTTAGTAAGAACCAAAATTGGTGATTTAACTCTTAACTCTTTTAATTCTTTACCAATAAAATCAATACCTGGAAGACTTAAGGCTATTACTATTAGATCAAAATTTTCTTTTAATAAATTTTTAGAAAATTTTCTAAACTTTAATTGTTTTGGTAATTTAATCTTAAGAGCAGAATGAAACTTTTTTTTAGAAGATAAATCTTTAATAAATCTTTTGCTATAGGGCTCAGTAATTGTAACATTATTTTTATTTTCTAAACTTGGGATTGTAAATGCAGAGCCCATTGCACCTCCACCAATAACTAAGATATTTTTCATAACAAATAATTATTTTATTGTAATTGTCATCATTTTGTTAGTAAAATACAGAATTAATTATTTAATTTAGTAGATTAATGACAAAAGTAGCAATTATTGGTGCAGGACCTTGTGGACTATCAATGTTAAGGTCTTTTGAACTAGCGGAAAAAAATGGTGGAAAAATCCCTGAAGTTGTTTGTTTTGAAAAGCAAGAAGATTGGGGTGGCTTATGGAATTATAGTTGGCGAACAGGATCTGATCAATACGGGGACCCAGTTCCTAACAGTATGTATAGATATCTTTGGTCAAATGGACCAAAAGAATGTTTAGAATTTGCTGATTATTCTTTTGATGAACATTTTGGAAAGCCAATACCATCCTTTCCACCTAGAGAAGTTTTATATAACTATATTGTTGGAAGAGTAAGTAAAGGAAATTTAAAAAAAAAAATCAAATTTAATACCAGAGTTATAAATACCATATTTAAAAATGATAAATTTGAACTTAGTTATCAAGATAAAGTTAACAATAAAGTATTAAAAGATAATTTTGATTTTGTTGTTGTTTCAACTGGTCACTTTTCAGTTCCATTTATTCCAGAATACAAAGGAATGGATACATTTCCTGGAAGAATAATGCATTCTCATGACTTTAGAGATGCAGAAGAGTTTAGAGATAAAAATGTAATAGTACTAGGTAGTAGTTATTCAGCAGAAGATATCGCACTTCAGTGTAATAAATATGGAGCTAAAAGTGTTACCATTGGTTATCGACATAACCCGATGGGATTTAAGTGGCCTGATGGAATGAAAGAGGTTCATTATCTTGACAAATTAGTAGGAAAAAAAGCAATCTTTAAAGATGGCACTGAACAAGAGGCTGATGTTATAATTCTTTGCACTGGTTATCTTCATCATTTTCCATTTCTAGAGGAAAATTTACAATTAAAAACTAGAAACAGACTTTATCCACCAAAATTATATAAAGGAGTGGTTTGGCAAGATAATCACAAACTTTTATATCTTGGCATGCAAGATCAATTCCATACATTTAATATGTTTGATTGCCAAGCTTGGTACGCAAGAGATGTAATTATGAATAAAATTAAAATACCTAGTAATGATGAAGTTGAAAAAGATATTAATAAATGGGTTGCAATGGAAGAAAAGCTAGAGAACCCTGATCAAATGATTGATTTTCAAACTGAGTATACAAAAGAGCTTCATGGAATGTCTGATTATCCAAAAATTGATTTTGAGTTAATAAGAAAACACTTTAAAGAATGGGAACATCATAAAGTTGAAGATATTTCAACATATAGAGATAAATCTTTTTCATCTCCTGTAACTGGATCAATTGCTCCTATTCATCATACGCCATGGGCAACTGCTATGGACGACTCTTCAAAAACTTTTTTAGACAAATAATCTAAGATTAATCAATACCTAAATGTTTTTTTCTTTTTTGGACGTAAGCTCTAATTAAATTATCAAATATTAAAGCTATGAAAGCTACACAGATACCAAGTGTTAATCCAATTCCAGCACCTTTTTTATCTGATAATGCTTTTAATATATATTGACCTAAATCCTCTGTCCCAATAAATGCCCCTATGATCACCATAAATAAAGCAAACACAATCGTTTGATTAATACCAAGCATCATATGTGGAAATGCCAAAGGAAATTCTATTTTAGTTAATCTTTGGAATTTATTCACACCTGACATAGTTGCAGCATCATGCAGTCCAGCCGGAACGCTTCTGAGTCCCTCAATTGTATACCTTGTGGCAGGTATTGTTGCATAAACTATAACTGCAATAAGTACAGATGTATCTGTTATACCAAATAACATCATTACTGGAATTAAATAAACGAAAGACGGAAATGTTTGAAAAATATCGCAAACGCCTAACATAAAGTTAGCTGAATGTTTATTTTGGAAACATAAAGTTCCTACTGTAAATCCAATAATACAAGAAACAATAACTCCAAAAGTTGCCATGTATGCTGTGACCAAAGCTCTATCCCACCAAGGGCTGAATGCGATAAATAAAGTTAAAGCACAAACTACTAATGCTGAACGTAAACCACCAATTAAATATCCTGCACCAACAACTAAAACAATTGTAGCAATTGCAGGCATTCTCAAATATAGAGCTCTCATGGGTTGAAGGACATCTTGTATTAGCCATGTATTAAAAGCTTTAATATAAATGAAGAAAGTATCGAAAATCCAATCAACTCCTTTGTTCCAAAAATCAGCAGTCGATATCCCTTTATTGTGTGGAATTTCAAATAAATAATTAAAAGTATCTTTAAATAAATAAGTTCCAATATAAGCCAGCACAATTCCAATGACAAATATAACACCAAAAAATAAAAGATTTTTATTTCTTTGGTAGAAGGTAAGATTGCCAAAATAATCTGTTTGTTTATTAGCCCATGCCAAAGACATCTTATCTAAAAGAATTGCAATTAAACTGATGCATAAGCCTGCTTCTAAAGCTAATCCAATGTTTAATTGGTTTAGTGCTAATAATAAATTGAATCCTAATCCTTTCGCTCCAATAAAAGCTGAGATAACTGCCATTGAAAAGCAAACCATGATTACTTGGTTTACCCCAATTAAAATATCTCTTCTAGCGGTTGGAATTAATACTTTAAACATTAATTGAAAATTAGTGCATCCACTCATTCTACCTGCTTCAATAACTTCTGGAGGGACTGCTCTTAAACCTAATAGAGTTAATAAAATCATCGGAGGTATTGCTACAACCATAGTAATAATCACTGCAGCATGATCACCTACTCCAAAAAGAACTAGTGCTGGAACCAATACAGCATATTGTGGCATTGTCTGCATTACTAATAATATTGGGTATAAAGCTTTTTCTACTCGTTTACTTTTAAAAGCTGCTATTCCTAATCCAAGTCCAAAAATAAAAGATAATGGAGCAGCAACTAATATAAATGAAAGAGTTTGCATGGAAGGTTTCCATTGACCAAACACAGAAATGTAAACCATTGTTAAACCTGCAAACAAAGCTAGACCTTTACCGCTTAATTTATAAGAAAGTAATGCTGCACCTGCTGCAACGATAGTCCAAGGTAATCCTGGTAATTCAGCCCATGGGTTTTTATCTATCCAATCCCAACTGGTGAAGGCAACAATAGTTTCAAGACCTCCCAATAAAATCTCTCTTATTAATTCTATTAAAAAAGTCATAAAGGCAGTCAAATTTCTGCTAATTTGTAAAACTATAGGCCGACTTTTAAATTCTTGAGTATCTTCATTCCAAACTTCAATTGGCATCCATTCGTTCATTAAGAAAAATAACGAGTCATTAATCCAGATGGGTAACCATCCAAGCAATGGAGGTAATCTCCAAAAGACATCAAAAGCGTAGTATCTTACCTCTTTACCTAAAAATACATAACTACTTTGATTAGGATCTTTGACAAATTCTGCTTGACCCCTAATAAACTTATATGTTTCAGGAACATCAATCGCAAAGCACAAAGCAAAGAATACAATTAATAAAAATAACCACTGAAAAGTTTTCGGATATTTCTTTAAAAATTCCATAATCTAATTATTATTTTTTCTTCCCCCCAAAGACTGTATTAATTATTTTTGTTGGATTGATAGAGCCTATAATTTCGTTATTGTTATCAACTACAGCGACTATTTTTTCCTGTGTAAGAATTTTTTCTGCAACATTCTCTATGATTTCATCTTTAGAGACTTTTAAATCGCCTAAATTATCTTTCGATGTATCCATTACATCCTTAATCAATAAAACTTTTTCTCTCGGTACTTCTTCAGTAAATTTTCTGACATATTCAGTGGCTGGATTTAAAACAATATTAGCTGGGGTATCTAACTGCTCAATTATTCCATCTTTCATAATTGCAATTCTGTCAGCAAGTTTTAAAGCCTCATCAAAATCATGTGTAATAAACATAATTGTTTTTTGTAACTTATCTTGAAGTCTTAAAAACTCATCTTGCATCTCTTTTCTAATTAATGGATCCAAAGCTGAAAAGGGCTCATCTAAAAACCAAATATCCGGTTCAACTGCTAAAGATCTTGCAATACCTACTCTTTGTTGTTGTCCTCCTGAAAGTTCTCTTGGAAAATAGTTTTCTCTTCCATCGAGACCAACTAGTTTAACCATATCCATTGCTTTATTTATGCTATCTTCAGTTTTGATCCCTTTAATCTGAAGAGGAAACGCAATGTTCTCAACAACAGTTTTATGTGGAAGCAAAGCAAAGCTTTGAAAAACCATTCCCATTTTATTTCTTCTAAGATCTATTAAATCTTTATTATTTAATTGTAACAAGTCCTGGCCCTCTATGAAAATTTTACCACCTGTTGCATCAGTCAATCTTGAAATACATCTTAATAAAGTTGATTTACCTGAGCCAGATAAACCCATAACAACTAACATTTCTCCTTTTGTAACTTCAAAAGAAGCGTTGTTCACTCCTACAATACACCCATTTTCTTGGAAAGTTTTTGCATCAACATTACCATTAGAATCTTGAAGCATTTTTTGAGCATTTGCTCCAAATATTTTATATACATTTTCACATTTGATAACTGGCTCAGACATAAATATTAATTAAGTTATATGAAATTAGGATAAAGTTAAATCCATAATATTGTTACTTTCCCCCCCTAAAAATTTTTAATATAATAAACCCTGGTGTCAATTCCTGTGCTTAAAAAACTTAATGCTTCACCACTTACAGTTATTGACTCGTCAACTCCAACATTATTTCCACTAACTGTAAACCCTGCAAAACACTTATTTTTGTCCTCGTCCCACTTAACAAATGTTTCATCAATTTTGTTACCGTTAATTGTGTAAATTTCATGCGCTCTAAAATTTAAAAAATTTGCGCCCATAATTGCACGTTGAGGAATTAATTTTGTAGCTTTACAAACTTGCTCATAAACCTCATTTGTTAACTTATAGTGATCTGTGCCATCAAAAGTTACTAATATTCCTGAAGGCAATTTAGAAATTAATTCACTTAATTTCTTTTCTTTAGCAATTCTTTCCTCTTCTAACTTCATTTTTCTAACAAGTTCATCGCCACCACCAAACTTTATATTTAGAACAAAAAAAGATAATGAAATAATCAAAATTATTAATACCAAGCCACCAAACTGTTTTGTAGTCTCAGGTAAATATTTTATTTTATTGATAAAATTTTCTTTCAACATTTAATCTTGTAACTTTCCATTTTTCCATATTCCTGTTTTTTGAGTGCCATCAGACCAAGTGAAAGTTCCTTTGCCGTTCATAAAACCTTTTGCCCATTCACCTTCATAAGTTGAACCATCTGGAAAAGTTAAAACACCCACCCCGCTCCATTCGCTATTTTTAAACTCACCTTTGTAGATATATCCATTAGGCCAAGTTTCAACTCCTTGTCCGTTTTTTTTAGTACCTACCCACTCACCTTCATAGGTAGTTTTATCTGTGTAAACCCATTTACCAAAACCGTTTTCACAATTTCCTTCTTTGCATCCTGTGCTACGTGCTATTGCAATCGTGCTGATAAATAAACTTAAAATTATTGTTAAAAGATATTTTTTCATAATAATATTTTACACAAAATTATTTAAATAAAAATTATACTTTTTTGTCATCCTTATTACATGAATAAATAGAAATATATTTTTCAGAGTTTTCACTTTTCATATTTTTCGTTATTTCATGAATTAATTCACCTGTTTTCCTTGTAATAATACCTGACTCAGAATAATTTTTTTCTTGATCAATTGATTTAAATAAAACCACATCTTTATTGACTACTTTGACGTTAAGTTTTGATGAAACTGAGAGAAATGATGATAATCCTTTGATTAAAAGTGTTTCTGGTTTTTTTGATAAAATTTTAAAACTATCTAAACCCTTTTCATTTAAATCTTTAGCTAAAAAAGTTTGATAATTAAATTCTGAATTTTTAATTATTTTTTTTTCTAAATCACAAACAAACTCGAGATCAATATTTTCATTTATACTTACATCTTTTGCAAACGTTTGATTAAAAAATAATAAACTTATTAGTATAGTAAAAAAATATTTGATCATTTTACACATTTAAAAAAAAATCTCCCCCAACATAGTTGGGAGAGATTTAAAGATTTAATTGCTATTTACCTTATTTAGTAAAAGCTTTCCAAACTTTCTCGTTATCTTTCAGCCATTTTTTAGCTGCATCCTCATGAGTCATTTTATCAATGTCCACTAAAGCTGCCATTGCTCCAATTTGACTTGTTGAGAAAGAAAGTTTTTTAAACATCTTAGCTGCATCTGGATGAGTTTTTGGAAAATCAGCGTTAACTGCTTTTTTCAAATAACCATCTGGCGAACCACATTTTCCATCTCCACCATCTTCAGGTCTGCAACCTGCAGTGTACGGAGGAAAGTCGATAAATGTAAAACCAGCACCATCAGTAAAGTTTGGTGTCCAGTTAAAGATAATTGTTCCTCTTCCTTCTTTTTCAGCTGCTGCTAACTCTGCCCAAAGTGCGTCTGCACTTCCAGCAAATTTAACCCACCAAAGATCTCCTAGACCTAAAGCGTCAACCCTTTGAGGGATCAAGTCACCGTGCCAAGTTTGTGGACCTTCTAACATTCTTCCTTTTCCATTCGGAGAGTCAGGTGTTGTAAAGTTTTTAGCACAGTCTGGGTTTTTCAAAGCAGTCCAGTCTGGTAGTCCTGGGCATAAACCTTTTTCAGCAACCCAATTAGGATATCCCATATCCTCTAGAGTTCTAGCTTCATGATCACCCCAGTCAAGTAAACCACCTTTATCTAAAGCTGTTGTAAATGATTTACCAAAAGCAGATTCCCATACCTCGTGAGAGATAGTTACGTCACCAATTCTAATTGACTCGTATACTGCTTGTGAGTCAGCATTTACGTATTTAACGTTATTACCCATGCTTTCCATTATTCCACCAATAACGTAAGCCATTACAATTTGACTTGACCAGTTATGAGTTGGGATAACGATGGGTTTTTTGCTATCTGCATTTGATAAACCAGCAAAACTTACTGCTGAGATTATAACTGCAGAAATTAATGATATTATTTTTCGCATTTATTCCCCTTTCTTAATATTAAGTGTATTCAGTATGTGCCTAAGTAAAATGATAGTCAACAACAAGATTTATATATATTATGTAGAGAGATTTATAAAAATGTCGCAAACTACTTTAGATATTAAAGAACCTGGTCTGAATGTTTTACCACCTGGAGTTGAAAGACATGTCGTTAACGCTGGTGGTCTTACAGGTTTGCAAATATTTCCGGATGATGAAATAGAAATCATTAATGAGGAAGGAAATCAAATTTGTGAAATCATTTGTTTTGATAAAGATGGAAAATCTGAGCTTGGAATTTTAAATCAAAAAGAAAATTGTAAAAAAAGTTTTATTAAAGAATTGCTTAAAGGTAAAGATGAAAGCTCTTTGATAACAAACCTACAATTAAAAAAAAGAAATTTAGATATTAATAAATCAAAATCATCAATTTTGTTTGATGAACAAACTCCAAGTGGTGAAAAAATTAAGATAAAATCTAAAGACAAATGCTACGTTATTTTTGCAGCGCCACAAAACAATATGCTGGTATCAGAACAAAATCCTTCAAGCGATTTAACGTTATTCATTAAAAGATATAAAATAGTTAATGATAAAGAATTATCAATAATTCCTGATCCAATTTATGAGCCAAATTATGAGGAAAATATTGAGAGACAAACTGCAATTTCATTCGAAGTTAAGGAGGGAGATTTTATTCAAGTAATAAGTCCAGCGGGCAGGCAATGTTCTGACTTTGTGGCATTCGACACAAAAAAACTTGATAAAAAAGTTGAAAAAGGTCTTGATTGGCAAACAACGAGGACTTTTATGGGGAATACTTTTCCAGGTCCTGGTTTATTTTCAAAATTTTACGACACCGATCATGAACCATTAGTTGAAGTCATAAGAGATACTGTTGGAAAACATGATACATTTAATCTTGCTTGTACTTCAAAATATTATGAAGACGCTGGCTATTTCGGCCATCCTAATTGCTCTGAAAACTTAAATAATGCAATGGCAAAATATGGTGTTCAAAAACAAAAAGGCTGGCAGGCTATCAATTTATTTTTTAATACTTCAGCAACTGGTTTAAATTCGGTAATTTCAGATGAGTCATATGCAAGACCTGGGGATTATGTAATGTTCAGAGCTTTAAAAGATTTAACAATTGGAACAACAGCTTGTCCTAGTGATATCGATGCATGTAATTCATGGAATCCAACAGATATTTTTGTTAGAACCTATGACAAAAAAAAAGAATTTTCAAAATCTTTTGCATTTAGGATGAAAACTGACTCTGAAAAAAAACTTACTAGAAACTCTGGCTTTCACGACAAAACCTCTAAGCTTACTAGAAATTTTATTGATGCTAGAGGGTTTTGGCTACCTAATGATTATACCAAGCATGGAGTTGTTGAGGAGTACAATGCTTGTAGAGAAAAAGCAGTCTTAATTGATTTATCTGCTTTAAGAAAATTTGAAATTATAGGTCCTGATGCTGAGGAATTAATGAATTATACATTAACTAGGAATATTAAAAAGCTTGCTGTTGGCCAAGTTGTTTACTCTGCGATGTGTTATGAAAACGGAATGATGTTTGATGATGGTACATTATTAAGATTAAGTGAAACTGGTTTTAGATGGATTTGTGGAGACGAATATGGCGGTGAATGGCTTAAAGAAATAGCTAAAAAGAAAAATTTTAAGGTCAATGTAAAAAATTCAACAGATCAAATTAGTAACGTATCAATACAAGGTCCAAAAAGTAGAGAGATATTAAAAAAAATGATTTTTACTCCACCAACACAACCATCTATAGATGAACTGGAATGGTTCAGATTTACTATTTGTAGAATTGAAAATCTTCAAGGTATTCCATTGATTGTTTCAAGAACAGGATATACTGGCGAACTTGGTTATGAAGTATGGTGTCATCCGAGTAATGCCTCTGACGTTTGGGATAAACTTATGGAAGCTGGAAAAAATGAGGGCTTAATTCCTGCTGGATTTGCAGCTTTAGACAAGCTTAGAATTGAAGCTGGTTTAATTTTATTTGGTAATGAATTTGATGGTCAACAAGATCCTTTTGAGGCTGGAATAGGTTTTGCTGTTCCATTAAAAACTAAAGAAGAAGATTTTATTGGTAAAGAGGTTTTGAAAGAAAGAAAAGCAAATCCTCAAAAAAAACTTGTGGGTCTAGAACTTATAGGAAAAGAGGCAGCTGGACATGGTGATTGCGTACACGTTGGAAGATCTCAAGTAGGTGTGATAACAAGTGGTTGTTTATCCACAACTTTAAATAAAAATATAGCTTTATGTAGAATCGATACTCAATATGCAAGTGAAGGAACTGAAGTTGAGGTTGGTAAAATTGATGGTCATCAAAAAAGAATTGCTGCAAAAGTAGTTGGGTTTCCTCATTTCGATCCGAAGAAAACAAGAGTCAGATCCTGATGCCAAAATCAGCAAAGGATTTATTGGAATTTTGGGAAGATCAGATGAAACTTTCTCATACTTCTAGTAATTACTTTTTTAGAAAATCGCCTTCACATTATCATATGATGCTTTTAGTAATGCATGCATATAAATATAAAGAAAATCTTACTGTTGAGGAACTTAAGACTAAACTATTTAAAACTTCACGTCCAAAGTCAGCTTTGATGATAAATGAAGCTTGTGAAAAAGGTTTTTTCTTTTTAGAAAAAACCTCTAATGATCAAAGAAAAAAGCACATTAAACCAAGTGAAAGTTTTATTAACGAGTTCAATAATTATATAGAAACACTAAAACATCTGAGTTTTTAATATTTATACAAGTTTTACTTATATTTTTTATATATATAAAAAACTATATATTTAAGTCGCACGAAAAATAAAGTTTGCGTATGTCATTACCGGCAAAAGCAAAAGTAGTAATAATCGGTGGGGGTATCCACGGTTTAAGCACTGCTTGGAAATTATCTGAAACTTATAAAAATCCTGGTGAGATTGTAGTTCTAGAAAAAAAAGATACCGCTGCTGGAGCAAGTGGAATTGCCTGTGGAGTAGTTAGAAATAATTACTTTCAACCAGCAATGAGAGAATTGATGGCCCACTCAGTCTCTGTTTGGGAAAGTGATCCAAAAGCATTTAAATATAATCCAGTTGGTTATTTACAAATATCACCTGAGGTTATGCATGAAGACGTAGCAAGTATTTATGAGCAACAAAAAGCAATTGGGTATGAATCTGATTTTATAGAGGGTGAGAAAGATTGCATGAAATACATGAAGGGAATGTTTGATGACTGGCAAGCTGAAGGTATAACTTCAATTCTTCATGAAAAAAAGGGTGGATACGCATTTAATAAAGACTCTATTAAAGCTTTAGAAAATAAATCTACCTCTAATGGTGTTCAAGTGATGAAGGGCGTAAAAGTTACAGGATTTAAAAGAGGAAGTAATAGTAAGGCGGTTACAGGAGTTGAAACAGATAAAGGCACAATCGATTGTGAGCAAGTAGTAATCGGAGCAGGACCATGGGCTAGAGATTTTTGGAATATGCTTGAACTTCCTAAAACAGCAAACATCAAAGGTAAAGATGGTAAAATGCATGTAACTGACATGTGGACTTACTGGATGCTCCAAGAAGGAGTTATTGGTGTTGAACCAGATTACTTAAAAACAAATGATGGAAAACAGCCACCTGTGGTTCACGTAGACTCAACTGCACCACTATATTCTGACAAAACAAAAAAATTAATTACAGATAAAATTTGGGGAATTTATTATAAACCTGATATTGAGGGTTTAGGAGTTCAAGGTGGAACATCTCCTTACATTGTTAAAAAACATTTTGATCAGGTAAATGTTGATCCTTATGGAATTGAATCTCCAGAGTATCAAACTACTGATGCATTTAGTGATATGTGGTGCTCTGCTTTGGCTCATTGTCAAAAAAGATTTGAAGGGAAATCAGACTTATATAGAAAAGGTCCTTCAGGTGGACTTGGATGTATGACCCCTGACTCTTTTCCAATTTTCGATAGATTTTTTGAAAATGTTTATATGATTGCTGATGCTAATCATGGATACAAAATGATTGGTGTTGGTGAACTGGTAGCAAAAGAAATTCTTGGTGCTGAAAGTGATTTATTAAAACCATTTAGATTCAACCGTTACGAGAAGGGAGAATTACACCCTACTTCGAACAGTCCGTTTCCTTGGAGCTAAACTTCAAGCCTAGACACTAATAAATTTTTCAGTTACGCTTGGATAAAATTATAATTCATTGAGGGGAAAAATGACGGATCTAGAAAAACACGTAAACCGACCAGGTAGAGATAAGCAAGTCAAAAAAGTTAGAGAAAAAATTAACGAATTAGGAATAACATATATTTATTATCAATTTATTTCTGTAACGGGAAGAGTGGTTGGAAAAGGGATACCTGCTGATCACTGGGAAAGAACAGCTGAAAAAGGTTTTCAATTAGTTTACGGAGCAACTGCAAACTTATTTTTAGATCGACACAACAATTATATTGGTTATGGACCAGAGGCAATGGAATTAGTTGGAATTCCTGACCCTGAAACTTTTTGTCAATTACCCTGGGATAAAAGAGTAGGAAGAGTTTTTGTAACTTGTTTTAGAAATAGAGAGGAAAGAAATAATCCTGGTGGTCATTTAACTTCTGATTGTAGAGGAAATTTAAGAATTTTCATGGATGAATTCCAGAAAAAACATGGTTTAGAGTTAAGAGTTGGTACTGAACCTGAAATGATGTGGTTGACAAAAAATGATGATGGAACTCCAACTGGAAAAGGATTTTCGAAACCATTCTGTTATCACATTGACCAATTTGAGTCATTGAGACCAGTATTCATGAAAGTAATTGAGTATGCAAAAGCTATGGGTTTAGATATGATCCAAGGAGATCACGAGGATGCTCCAGGTCAATTAGAATTAAATTGGACTTATGACAACGTACTTCGAAACGCAGACAGATTATCAACTTATAGACAAATATGTGCTCAGGTTGCTAGAGAACATAATTTAATTGCATGTTTTATGACAAAACCATTTATGGGAGTTTCTGCGAGTGGTTGTCATACAAACATGTCTCTATGGAAAGGTGGAAAAGTTAAAACTAATAAACTTGGACACAAATCTTTACCAGGGGTTGAGGAAGTTTTTGGTTATGTTGATGGTGGAACTAATACATTTATGCCTGATACTAAAGATATGCAATTACCAGGTAAAATTGGTTTACAATCGATAGCTGGTATAATGGAACACCTTCCTGCTTTAACAGCATTAGGATCTTCTACAGTAAATTCTTATAGAAGATTGTGGGATCAAGGTTTTTGGGCACCTGTTTATGCTGATTGGGGTTATCAAAATAGAACTTGTGGATTAAGAGTTTCAGCGCCAGGAAGATTTGAATACAGATCAGTTGACTCAATGCATAATCCTTACTTGTTGGGTGCTGCATTATTAAAAGCTTGTGATCATGGAATAAGTAAAAAAATGCAACCAGCAGCTCCAGAGTCTAGAAATATTTATGAAGCTCAAAAAGCAGGTAAAGATGTTAAGAAACTTCCTTTGAGTTTAGGTGAGGCTTTAGAAAGATTATCAGAGGATGAAGTTATCAAATCTGCAATGCCTGATGAAATGTATAAAGTTTTTCATTGGTATAAAAATGATGAATGGGAGAGATTTTTAGGAGCAACAACTCAATGGGATCTGGACACATATCTAGATTGTTTACCATAAAAATTACGAAAAGAGGAAAAGTATATGTGCGGAATTGCGGGATTAATTCATAGAGGAAAATCATCAAAAGTAGGTCATGAACTCCAGGGTATGTTGCAAGCTCTAAAACATCGTGGAGAAGACTCTACAGGTTATGCTTTATACGGAGATACTGATGGAAAAAATTTTATTATGCGTTTCAAAGTTGGTGAAAATGTTGGCGAAGGAAGCTCATCTGTTGCTGAAGATGTATCTGTTTATGATGAAAGAAAAAAGATCGTCGATAATTACCTTTCAGAAATGGGTGCAAAAATTGTAAAAGAGGAAAGAATTCTTCCGTATTCTTTAAGATATGAAATTGAATATAATAAAAAAGATCTGTTAGAATTTTCACAAAAAATAGAAAGTATTCCTGGTGTTGAAATTCTTTCAATGGGAAAATCTTTAGAAGTAATTAAAGATCTTGGTAATGC
>CACPEI010000014.1 GCA_902632875.1 uncultured Pelagibacteraceae bacterium | reverse complement strand
CTCCAGCTTCCTCTGTTTACACCAATTTGACCTTCATTAGATAGTAAGCTTATAAGTGTATCTTTTTGTTCATCACTACTTGTTGTTATGTTAGCGAATAATCTATCAGCAAATACGACTAGTTTAGAAAGTACACCGGGTTGTAAATAATAACAACCTGTATCCTCATCAAAACCTGAGTTTTCAGCAAAAGTTTTTGTAGCACCATCAATATCCTCTGATGTATTTAATCCACACTCATCGTCAGCAGAACATACATAAGCGTCACCAACAGCACAAGATGATCCTAGAGGAGGTTTATAAACCGGGTAGTATACAGTGCCTTTAAAAACTGTAGGTGAAGCACTGGCTTTTTGGTAAAGGTTCTGAGTTAATTGTGATTGGCCACCCTGTACTAGTGGCAAATCCTGGCTTTTATCGAAAGGCTTATCCAACTTAAATACCCAAGCATCTTTAGTTATTGCTGGACAATCACCCTGGTCCATTGTCTCATCCGCTGTATTAACACATAAAGGGTTTAAACGATAGCCATCATCTTGATCAACTTTTCTAGCATTCAAAGCCTCTGTCAAAGTTCCTACACCTCCAGGATTTACTAATTTAAAGTTTGGAAAATCAAAATCTCTAATTCCATATAAGATATTATCCATACCTTTTGATCTTCGACCTATATCAGAAAAATCTCCTGTCGAACCAAACAAATATAAATTTTTTGTATCGCTTCCATATGCTGCATCCATGCCAAAAAAGCTATATCTACCATTTTCGTCATTAGTATTCAGTGAAAATAAAGTTGTATGATCAAATAAATCGATCGAAGTAGGGTTTTGTCCTCCAGATGTGTCAGCACTAGTTAAATTAATTTTTGTAATTTTTCCCTCAAAATCATTTACATAAACCATTCCTCCTCTCCAGTCCGCCCCTCTAAATGTATCTGGAGTAATTAAAACAGGGTCACCTAGTATTGCATTTGGAATATCAGCATGAAGGTCTCCATCGACATCTATAAATTTATTATTTATGTCAACTATTTCAATTAATCCAGCACCACCTTGTGCTATTTTACCTGGATACAAAGATCCAGACTGCTCGTTCATGGTTTCTAAATCAATAATGTATACTGCAGATCCAACTCCTCCAAACTTACCAAAACCAGCGGGCATCACAGCAACATATCTATCATTATCTATAGTATCTGCGTCTCCTCCAACTGGAAGCCTAAATATTCTTGGTGTTGACCAAGTTTCACCCATTTTACTGTAATCATATTCGGGTAGTGCAGTTCCAACATTTGGAACATTTATTTTGAAAAAAGTTGTCTCATCATCCTCTTTATTATCACCTTCACCGACATTGATTACCATATCCTCTGTGAATGTAATGGTTACTAGAGAAGCTTCCTGCGAAACTGAAGCCACAGTAAGTTTTTTGTCTTCTCCATCAACTAATTTAAAAACCTCTAAAGTTTCTGGATTATCAATGAATTCTTGTGGCATAGTATAGCTAAAATTCCATACTCTTCCTTTATAACAAGCGTTGGTACCAGTAGAATAAAAATTAGCATCTGAGACACAACTTCTTATAGCATCTCTTGCTGTATAAATTTCATCATCGCTATCATCTGCTGCTTCTGCAGCTATGTCTGTATCTCTTGCTACTGTGATATTAAATTGTGCATTTCTAGCTTCTTCAGAGTCGTTTATATCTATACTCCCTCCTGTGTAATCTAGATTTATGTCTGGATTTTCAGTGCTATTAACAATTTCACCATCAGCTTTTGCGATCATTACTTTTTGGTTAACAAAGTCATTATATATTGAATATACATGAAGTGGCTTTAATGGATCTGTTATATCTAGAACAGAGTAACCTGCTCCACCTCTACCATAGGGTATCATTAATATAGTGTGCCAAGACTTTGTTCCTAGTTCAAAAGATCCATCTGGTTTAATGCCAGATATATACATGTCATGAACTACTGGTGAACCATCTACTCCGAATATTGCATTTGTTCCTCCTTTTTTAGTTCCGGCGATCCCCCTTAAATTATCGTTTATTACCTCTGGCAATTTTCCTGCAACAAATGGTGGAACAAAAGCCCATCGCTCAAGACCAGTTTCAGCATCAAAAGCATGTAACATTCCATCATTTGCTCCAACATAGAGAGTTCGTGGCCTTTCACTTAAACTATTAGCCCAGGGTCTGTATCCATTTTTTGATCTAAAATAAGCTTCTTGATTTGTAGTAGTAAATAAAGTGTTTGCACTTGGAGGTCCAACTTCAACTATATTCGAATGATATATATCTCCTAACACTGAGTCTCTTATATTGCCCTTGTCCTCACATTTTCCACCGTATACAAAATAATCTTCACCTCTAACAAAGTTAATCAAACCTTTGATATCATCAGAGTTTCCATTTTGACCTACACATGGAGTACCAGCATTATGGTGATCACTAACTGTCATTCCCAAAATCTCAAATAAAGAATTTATTTTTTCAGAATTACTCTCTACAAAGTTATTGTAATTTGTAGTGTAGTCAGTTCCTTCACCTGGTAAAACAGTCCAAATTTTCCTTGTGTTTGCTACAGCTTGTTCTTTAACTTTAATTGCTGCATCCCAATTATCTGGATGTTCCATGTTAACAATACCATCCGCAGAGACTTCGCTTCTTATTAAGTGCCCTACCCACTCTCCTCCTTTAATATACTCAAATTGTCCTTGATATAAATCTCCACCTTCTTGAACTGTTGCAGTTATAGATGGAGCTGAAAATGAAAGTCTAGTTGCTATGATTCGTTCAATCTCACTTTTTAATTTCGTCACTAATTCTTTTGGGTTTTCTGCCAGAATATATTGTCTACACTCTGGGTCGCTTTGTTGTGGAGTACCAAAATTCGGATCATCACAACTTCCAGCTTTTGCACCCTCTTCAAATTGTGTTATTCCCAAGTCGTCTATACCGCCCCCATAGGCAATAAAAATTGTTTTTACTCCTCTTGGTATTCCATCTTTATCAGGATTAACTCCCATTGCCTTTGTATCATTTCTTAAAGCTCTTATTTGAGCCATGGCTCTATCATGGTGAAACCACCGTCCGTCACCAATAACAACTACATAATTTAACTGGCATGGTGGTTTATCTTCACCAACGATACCTACATTGCCATCAAGAAAATATTTATATGCAAGTTGAGAAAATGCAGTTCCATCTGTTCCAAATCTTAACTCCATTCTATCCACAGCGTCTATAATTCTACCTGCTGTATTTGGTCCAACCCCTACCTTCAAACATGAGTTTCCATCACATTGAGTTGATCGTCCAAGTGGATGTTGTCCACCTGTCCAATTCCTATAATAATTACACTGATCGCCACATCTATGAAATTTCTTTTTAGGTGTAGGCTTTGGACACTCTTGGTGACAAGACCTCTCACTAAAAGGTACCCACTTACCACTTGCACCCTTTTTATTTGGTACTGTACCAGCATTCCAGTATCCATAACCAAAGTATGCCCCACTAGTTAAAGAACTATCATTTACAACTGCTTTAATTGCGTCTCTCGCACCATCAGCTCTACTTATAATTGTTGAGCCCATTTCATCAACCCAAGTCATATTAGCTCCACTAATATCAAATTCTTGAATAGAGGTTTTTATACTTCCTACCCAAACTCTATCACTTGAAACATGCAAAGCCTTCGGTCGGACAAAGTAAGTATCATCAGTTGTAGAAGCAAGTGTGCCACTTACTCCAATAGTTTCTGTCCTGGAAATTTTATCAGCGCTAATCGAAAGTTTTTGAAGGGTATTTTTAGTTGAGCTTGTAGAATACATCACAGTTTCATCATCTGGATCAATTTCTATTCTTGTAGCTACATGGTAATCATTTCCATCTTGTAATCTTTTATAATGTTTGTGAGTTCCACCAGCTGTGGGACAATAAATTCCATCTTTTAATTCAAGTGGGAATTTATAGATTTCATCGCCAATGGTATGATAAAGATTTTTTCCATTATCCATCGTAATTGAGTCTATCTCTGGTAATTTATCTCTGAAACTTGAAGCAACGGCATCAAGATTACAATTATCCGCAGCACCTGTTGTCAGATTCCTGCTATAGAAAAATGGTTGATTATCGTACTGTCCACAAACTTTTTTTTTCTTCTTCTTTTTTTTTCCTACTTCATCTACTCTAATACAATTTATATTTTCTCCAGTTGCAATGAGGTAATCATTACTGCCTACAGTCCTAATGGTAAGACCAAAAGCAGTCATTGCATCATAAAGTCCTCCATCACTTGCATCTCCTAATTCTGTTCGATCAATAACTTCTACACAACCTCCATCAGCATCAATTGCAACAATACTATGATAGTTAAAAGAAACTGCATAAATGACCTCTTTATTTGCTGGCGTGGTTCCTTTCACATTTTTTGACTTCGCCATATCCAATACAGTTCTAACTCTGGTATCTTGATTTCCCGTTTCAAGTTCACAAGATTTCATACTGTTTTTTCCTTGAAATACTCTATCTCCTATACCATCACCATCAGGGTCAACAAATCCGGTGTCAAAATCTTCAGTAGCATAATCGAACTTTATAATTCCCCCAGCAGATTGTCCAACTAAGACATTGCCGTCATCAAGTAAAACAACATCGCGTGGCTCGAATATTGCTGCTCCACCAAAAGGTTTGTGCACCATGCTGAGTGAAGTATCAAGTAGAATTAATATATTAGCTTTAACGTCTCCTGCACCTGAACCGGGTGGCAGTGACTTTGAAAAAGCATTTGGATTAGTAAGTATGGCAAATGTAAATAAGTAAAAAATTATTTTTTTAAATCTATTCATATAAAATTACCAATACTTCCTATATTCAGATTTAGTTATTATCAATTCTTCATCAATAATGGTGTTAAATTTTAATAACTTTTTATAATAATATTGTTTACCATTTTTTTGCCAAGCCACATGACCTAACCATTTAGTATCAAAAACTTCCTCTACCTCTTCTTTAAAATTGTCTTGAATATAATAAAATAAAAAAGATTTTTTATCTTTAATTTTAGAAATAGGGTTATTAGAGAGCAACTTATAACCAAGAACAATGTCCGGCTCTTCACCTAGTGAGTATATTCTAATTTCAGTCTCTTGTGGATGGTGATCTGGGCACCAATATTCAAATTTTGTTACAACAAACCCGTAATTCAAACTTTCTGCCCCAGGATCATTTTCTAGCAATTCAATATTTTTTTCTACATCAGGCTCCCCCAGAATTTTAGTAACATTTGAAAAATTTTCCCCTATATCAAATTCTAAGTCACATTCTTCGGAATGCACTTGGGAAAAAATTAAAAATGCTGAAAAGAAGAAAGATAAGAATATTGTTTTTTTTTTCATAATATTATGTCGGCATTACAACTACATTTTCTAATGGTATTAAAATTTCAACATCACCATTATGTAATTCTCCAGCATTTCCAACTCCATAAAAAATTCCACAAGCGTAGATTTTATATGCTGTACCTTGTGTGTCAACATTACTTGTGTTTGTTGCAATACTTGATCCATCATCCCTAAAAGCCGCACCCCCAATATTGATTATAAAATATTCATACGCAAACCTTTTGAGAAAATTAAATTCTGACATTACGAATCTTTGCCTACTTTTTGTATCACCTTCATTAATAATTACATTCTCACCATCAGTTTTAAATTTTGATGCACCTGCTGATGCAGCTGCACACTCTGAGTATGGGTCATTACACAACAAAGGTCCAACAATTTCTAAAAAGCTTTTTTGGATTGGAAGTTTACCCGTGCCTACAACCTTTATGTTGCCATCATCATCGGTATCAAGATTTTTAAAACTGGCTAAACACCTCGAGTCTGACCTATTTACAGTTGTGTCATTAAGTGCTGGGCCTCTCCCAAATGTATGTCTAAAATAACCACCTTCTTTTTCTTGATCGTATTCAGTTTTTTTATCATCCCATAAATCTTTTCTTACATTATAATCAGATAGTGGACCTGGATCACCAGGAATATCACCCAAGACAGATCTGTCTGATGGCATAGAGTTCATCCAATGCCCGAGATAATTATCTAAAATCCATTTTTCACCTTCTATCAGTCCCGTCTCTGCAACATAAAAAGTTTGTTGGTATTGATCACTGCTATTATTACTTTGGTGATCTCCAGATGAAATAACTATCAACGAACCACCCATTAGAGACATTACTATTAAAAGTACAATAGATAAAATTAATGCGAATCCTTTTTCTTTATTTTTATTCATTTATTTAATCATCCTCCAAGATTTCTTGTATGCACTGTTAAAAAAATTGAGTCTCTTTTATAAGCAGCTTGATCATCAGTAAATATTTCAGGTTCTCTTCCTAATGATAATATTTCTCTTGATACTCCTTGTTTCAAATTTTTAAAAAATCCAGTTTTACTAGCGGATCTAAAAGTTAAAGTCATATCAACAGATCGAATATCATAAATCTTATCTGGATTTTTTGGATCTGCATTGACAACTCGACCAAACTTATCTAATGCAACAAATGACATATCAGTTAAATATTCTCTTACTAATTCACCACTATAACAATCATCGCCTGGACATTCATTGCTGTCCACTACCCACTTTCCTTCACCTTCTCTATCACCAATCGCTTGTTTCCAATATTTCTTAGATCTAAAGACACCATAAAATTGGTCTCCATCTTTTTCTAAAGCTCGAGCAAAATATGATATCTTATATTTTTTGTAATATTGTTCCCCTGCAGCAATATTAGCTTTGGCATCAAAATCTCCGAACACAATGTGTATTTGATCACAACATGAATTATTCACTTTTGTTGTTGTATCAAGGATTGTATATCCTGGAGCCAATGGATCTCCAGCACCTGGTTTTTTAGTTTTATCACCAATTGTATTTCTATAAATTACGATAGGTGCATGACTTTTTCTTTCTGATGCGTCTGTGTCTCCAGGAATAAATTCTAAATAATCATATCTTGGTATCCTTTCACCTTCAGGTCTTAATTCGTTTTCTTTATTGTATCCGTAATAATACTTGTAGCCCGCCATTCTAACATCTCTCATTATCATTGAGACTATGTCTCTTCCTGATTTACTTATTCCTGCAACATCTGTAACACGTGAATAGGTATTATTAATTACTGAATAAGTTGTATACATTGCAGCTATAATAATTGAGGAAATAACAATACCTATCAGCATCTCAATCATAGTAACACCAGAAATTTTTTTCATTATTCCGCCATTCCCGTAAATGGACCATCACCTTTACCACCTGTATTGGTTTGATATTTTGGTTCATAGTCTGCTTGAAAATATAAAAATCTTCTCTTCTTCCCGTCATTTAAATTGAATTGAATTCTACCTACATACATTCGTTCATCAAAAACATTATTATTTTGAAATTCACAATTATTTTTTGCCCAACGGCACATTTCAAACATTTTGATTGATTTTGTATCCTTTTGACTTTTACACTTTATTAATTGATCTTCTGATAAAATTGCATTCCATTTTAATATTTGATTACCCGCTGCACTAGTTGCTCCCCAAATAGAACTTTCATCTTTTTTATACAGTGCTTGTCTGTTTGCCTTTGAAGTTGTCGAGCAATTTGCAATATTGATACCATCTGTTACATCACTTTTTGTTTTACTATCTGATCCGCATACTTGAGAGTCCTCTGCATAAGCAAGGTTAGCGTAAAACTCAACAAACTTGGAACATTTTTTTCTATCATCATCTGATGGCATGTATGCTTTACCACCTTCATATATTAATGCTTTTTCATCATTCTCACTCACACCGACATAAGTATCTTTATAACCAAGCACTCCTTCAGCAATCATCCCAACTAAATGCCCAGCTTTAGATCTTTCCCCTGAAACATCAATAGAATTGACCGCATAACCAACCATTTGAAAAATCCCAATGAAACCTATACCTACAATTACACTTGCAACTATTGCTTCTAGTATACTCATTCCTTTTTCGTTCTTCTTATTGAGCAACCCAACCTCCTGTTTGATCTTCGCTTACTGTTTTTCTTTCATTCCATTTTTCTAGTTTTATATTCCCAAATCTTGACCAAACAATACGATAATCACATTGAGGACCTCTAGCTACTGCTTTTTCATCCTTTGGATTTAAATGATCATCACAAAATCCACCGGTGCCACTTAGAAAGAAACTATTTTCACCTTCGAAATGATCTGAAGTGCTATACCATCTACCATCTTTAGAAAAACATACCGCCTCTCTTTGTGAAAAATCAGTTGTAATATTACTATCTAATTCCACCTTGGTTACCTCTGGTCTTTGGGAAACTAGACCATCATCATCCCATTGATCGTCATCATCTGGATCACATCTATTTGCTGGCACTCTAAAGTCGTCATCAGTAGAAATTTTATCTCCTAAAGTATCTGCTGACATCCCTCTTGAAACAATCTTTAGTTTATCATCACTTGTGTCACTAGGGGGAACTATTAAGACCTGTACAAAAGAGTATAAGCCTCTTTGAACTTGCGAGTTTATATTGTCGAAAACTCCTAGCGCCCTAAGCATATCAGACTTAACTTTTCGGCCTTTATTCCAATTATCTAAAGTTGGATATGAAATAGCTGATATTATGCCAACAATACATAAAACAACAATAACTTCTAAAGTGGTGAAACCTTTATTGCTCTTTACCAGCGCTTGCATCTATTTTACCTGCTTTGACAAGTTCCTCTAATGATTTGGTCATTGTAACCATTCCATCTTTAACGGCGGTCTGCATGATGCTTGGTATTTGATGAATTTTAGATTCTCTGATTAAGTTTTGTATTGGAGCAGTACATTTCATTACTTCAAAAGCACCACATCGACCTTGACCATCTTTTGTTTTTAAAAGTCTTTGAGTTACAACCATTTTTAAAGATGTTGAAATCTGAGCTCTAATCTGTGCCTGTTGTTCTGGAGGAAACACATCAATAATTCTATTTATTGTGCTAGGTGCACCACTTGTATGTAAAGTTCCAAAAACTAAGTGGCCAGTTTCAGCAGCAGTTAAAGCAAGTGAAACAGTTTCCAAATCTCTCATCTCACCTACTAATATAACATCTGGATCTTCTCTCAACGCAGCTTTTAATGCGCTAGCAAAAGACTGAGTTTGTTTTCCCACCTCTCGATGAGACACAATGCTTTTAATGTCCTTATGAATAAATTCAACTGGATCTTCAACTGTGATGATATTTGATGTTCTTGTTTTATTAATCTCATTTACTATCGCTGCCAGCGTTGTGGATTTTCCAGAACCAGTAGGACCTGTTACTAAAACTAAACCTTTATGCATATCGATTATGTCGTACAGCACTGGTGGTAAATCAAATTGATCCATTGTTGGAATTATACTTTCAACTCTTCTTAAAACTGCAGCAGGGCCATGAATTGTTTTATAAAAATTTGCTCTAAACCGTAAACCACTTAAAGTAACAGAAGAATCAAGCTCATGAGTATCGTTAAATCTTTTCATTTCAACTTCGTTACAATTTGTTGAAATTAAATCTTGGAGATCTTGAGATTTCACCAATACTTCAGGTATTTTATGAATTTCACCTGTTTGTCTATAAGCTAACGGCCATCCACTTCTTATATGAAAGTCTGAAATTTTTTTGTTATTTTTGGCTAGTTCTTCTAATTTTTCAAACATGAATAAATTTTATAATGTTATATAAAAAAATACAATATTTACTTAATTATAATTGACCAAAATAGGTGCTAATTTAATAAAAAAGATAATACAAAACCCAAACAATTAAAGAATATTCAAATATTGATTTAGAAATTGATAATTGTCTTTCTGTGTATTTTGATTTTAAAAGTTTACCTAAAAATTTAAATCCTAAATGGACAATTAATATTGAAAAAATAATTCCGATTAAAGTTAGCTGAATTGAAAAGTTTTTGTATCCAAAATAAACTGCTGCTAAAAAAGTTAACCAAGAAATATTTGAAATAAATATTTTAAAAATAAGGCCTGTTTTTTTACTGAAAATTGATTGTGTTCTTATAATCGAATATGCCCAAACAATACCAACGATAAAACTGAAATATTTTAAAATCATTGAATTACCTCAATTTCATTAATGATACTAACTATTTTTTTTCCTTTGAGCACTGCATTGACTTTAGCACACTCATAATACGCAAATGAACTCTCTTCAGCTATTTGTTTTAGCTCTAAACATTTGGATCTACTCTCAGTGTATAAGTGTTCTTGTAATTCTAGCGGATCACCCAGGTACATCATTAAGCCAATAACCTCTCCCTCTTTTTCAAAATCTGATTTTTCTTCTATTTCAGCAACTTTGTCTTCAACACCAATTTCAAAATCTTTAAATGCAACGTAACCTTTGTAAACTATGAAAATCAAAATTAAGTAAAAGATAATTTTAATTTTTCCCATTATTTATTATCTAGCTCCTTAAAAACTAAACAAACACCATTATTACAATATCTTTTTCCAGTTGGCTTTGGTCCATCATCAAAAATATGTCCATGGTGGGCGTCACAATTCTTACAATGATATTCTGTTCTTGCGTAACCTAACAAATAATCTGTTTTTGTTTCAAATACATCAGGTATTGATTGATAAAACGAAGGCCAACCTGAACCACTTTCATATTTCGTATTAGACTCAAATAGTTTTATTCCACAGTTAGCACAATGATAACTACCAACCCTTTTTTCATTATTTAATTCACTAGTACCGGGTGGCTCAGTACCATCTTCAAACATAACTAATTTTTGCTCAGCACTAAGGTTAGGGTTTTTTTTATTCATAACTATAATAATTTAGCACAGGACTGATGTAAAAAAGAGTGTAATTCGACAAGCTTATCAAAATCTTTATTGTAACCACCGCCTAAAACTCCACACAAAGGCACCCCTTTTGAGAAAAAGTTTTCTGTTACAATTTCATCTCTTTTTTTTATACCATTATCCGAAATTTTTAATTTACCTAAACGGTCATTTAAATGAATATCAACACCTGCAATATAGAAAACAAAATCAAAATTTTCCTCATTTAAATGATTTAGATAAAATTTGAGTAATTTTAGATATTGTTCATCTTTCATATTGTCATCAAGTTCTACATCAAGATCACTAACAGATTTCTTAGCCGGGTAATTTGTTTTTGAATGCATGCTAAAAGTAAATACATTTTTATTATCTTTAAAAATATCAGCATTACCATTTCCTTGATGAACGTCTAAATCTACGATTAAAATTTTTCCTGCTAATCCTCGATCTAGTAAATATTGAGCTGCAACTGCCACATCATTGAAAACACAATAACCTGCTCCACCCTCGAAGTTAGCATGGTGACTGCCACCCGCTGTATTACAAGCAACACCGTAATTGATAGCAAGCTTAGATGCAAGTACGGTCCCACCAGTGGCAACTAACGATCTTTGAATTACACTCTCAACTAAAGGAAAACCAATTTTTTTAATAATATTTTGATCTAATGTTTTATTTTTAACATCCTTAATATAATTTTCAGAATGAGCTCTTTTTAAAGTTTCATGTGAACAAGCATAGGGTTGATGAAACTTTTTTACAATTTTTTTTTTAATAAGATATTTTGCAAGCTCACCAAATTTATTTATTGGAAATTTATGATCATCACCAATTTTTGCAAAATAATCCTCATGATTTACAACTGGTAAATCCATTTTACTCTATTATTCTAATTGGTTTTCCATTGGTGCAGGCTTCCAACGACTCAATCATTTGATTATAAAAAATATTATAATTTTCTGCAGTCACATAGCCAATGTGTGGTGTTAGTAATGCATTAGGCAAAAATCTCAATTTATTATTCTCTGGTAAAGGCTCCTTGTCATAGACATCAAGACCTGCTCCAGCAATCTCATTTGTGGACAAAGCTATGATTAAATCATCCTCATTGACTATTGGGCCTCTAGATGTGTTAATTAGATAAGCTGTTTTTTTCATTTTATCCAATTCTTTCAAAGTAATACAATCTTTATATCTTTCTCCACCGTGTACATGTATTGATAAGAAATCAGAATTCTTAATTATATCCTCTTTGCTGCAGGGTAAAACATCTAATTCCTTACACTTGTCTAGGCTTAAGTTTTCGCTCCATGCCATTACTTGCATACCAAATGCTTTGCCAATTTTAGCCACCTGTGAACCCACTTTACCAAGACCAATCAAACCTAAAACTTTACCTTTCAGTTCTACCCCAACTGTAGTTTGCCAATATCCTTGATACATATTATCGATTTCCTCTTTCAAATTTCTTGCCAATCCTAAAATTAAACACCATGTTAATTCAGGTGTTGGATTAGGATTTATTTCGGTGCCACAAACTATTATTTTTCTTTTTTTAGTTTCCTCTAAATCAATTGATTTATTTCTCATTCCACTAGTAATAATAAATTTTAGTTTAGTTAAATTATCAATTAAATTTTTTGTTATTGGGGTTCTCTCACGCATTATTAATAATGCCTCAAAATCTACTAATTGATCAATTGCATCGGCTTCGTCAATAAACGGTTCACTAAATATTTTAATTTCATATTTCCCGGAGAGTTTTTCAATATCAACAAATTGTTGAGAAACATTTTGGTAATCATCTAAAATTGCAACTTTAAGCATTTTTAATTTCCTTATTAGATAAAAATAAACCTAATATAATTAAAATTGCTCCAATCAAGTGAAAAAATTGAAATTGCTCATTATAGAAGAAAATAGCCATCAATGTACTAAATAATGGAATTAAAGATAAAAATATACCAGCTCTATTTGCACCAATGATAGAAACAGCACCTGCCCAACAATAATAAGATCCAATACTAGGAAATAAAGCTAAGAAAAAAAGAATATAAAATAAGTTTTCATTTATTTCTATTTTTTGTCCTTGAACAAACTCATACATAAATTGTGGAAAAATAAAAATTAATCCAAAAGTACACAAAACTTGAACTAGAGTAAGAAGAGGTAAATCAAATTTTTTTCTTTTTAAAAAAGCTGAATACAAGCCCCATGAGATAACACCTCCAATCATTATTAAATCACCTTTATTAAAATTTAATGAGAAAATAATTTCTAAATTTAATCTAGTGATAATTGATAAAATTCCTAAAACAGAAATTATAAGCCCCACAATTTGATACTTATTTGTTTTTTCTATTTTAAACAAAAAACATAATAGAATTATAATTGCTGGTATAGCTGTATTAAATAAGGAAGCATTTATTACTTGAGTATGAACTAATGACAAATATGTAAAAGAATTAAATAAACCTACACTTGTTAATGCTAAAAAAAATAAAAGTGGTAAATTTTTCAGAATAATCCCTTTGTATCTAATAATTTCATTAAAAGTAAATGGTAATAAAATAAGCCAAACCAAAGACCATCGAAAAAAAACTAAAGTCATCGGTGGAATGTTAGAAAAAAAGGCTAACTTACCAATCATAAAGTTACCAGCCCAAAATAAAGTCGCACACACGAGCATTACATATGCTTTCGTATTTTGCATGTAATTAATTAAATCTTGTTGAGCTATAGGGATCTAAATTTAGATTTGTATTTTCTTTAGCTATCATTCCGGATACGATCTTTCCAGAAATTGGACCCAAAGTCCATCCTAAATGATGATGACCGAAACAATAAAACACGTTTTTATATTTTTTTGATGGGCCCATAACAGGTAAAAAATCTGGTAGTGTTGGTCTAAAGCCTAGCCACTCATCTTCATGTTCAGGAAGATCACCTAGCATATACTTAGCATTATTAATTAAATTTTTTATTCTTGATTTTGAAAGAGGGTTATCTAAACCACCAAATTCTACAGTACCAACCACTCTCAATCCTTGCTCCATGGGCGTGATACCAAAACCTCTATTAGAAAAAATTACTGGTCTACTTAAAAGATGGTCACAATTTTTAAAATGAACATGATAACCTCTTTCAGTATCTAAAGGTATTTTTTCGTCTAAATTATCTGTTAGTTTTTTTGATAAAGCTCCACAAGCAATTACAATTTTATCAAAGGTATGTTTATCATTTTCAGAAACGATAACAGGCTTGTCAGTATCAAATTGAATATTTTTAATATTTTTTTTTTCAAACTTTCCACCTTTTTTTAAAAATAATTCAAAAAATTTTAATAAAATTTTTCTTGGATTTCTCGCGTGTCTTGCATAAGGATAATAAACACCTGCATGATAAAAAGGTTTAATATTTGGTTCTAAATCATGAATCTCATCTTTGGTAACTAATTGTTGCTTAACACCAAGCTCATCTCTTACTCTTATTTCTAATTCTCTACTTTTTAAATCCTTATCATTCCAAATATATAAAATACCTTTATTTTCAACCAATCCTCCTAATTCAATTTCATCAAAAAGTTCATCATATGCCGGCAAAGCTAAATCTAAAATTTGATGCATATTTTTTGCAGTGTGCATCATTTTATTTTTAGTTGTGTTTAAAATAAATTTAAAAAACCATGGCAACATTTTTGGCACATAATTCCATTTCAATGCTAAAGGCCCAGTAGAGCTTAATAACATTGCAGGGACATCAGCAAGCACATCTGTTCTATTTAGTGATAAGGATGCATAAGGCGAAAAGTGACCAGCATTACCATATGAGGCTACTGGACTACCTGGCTCATCTCTATCAAATATCGTAACGTTAAAACCTTTTTTTTGAAGAAATAATGCATTAGAAATTCCTTGTATGCCTGCACCTATAATTCCTATCTCTAATTTATTATTCATAAAAAGGTTATACAATTTCTACTAAAAAAAAGTTAAGCGACAAATTATACTTAAGCAATCAATTGTTGATTGTGCACTCTTGCGCTCATCACTATTCCAAAGCCTATCATTGTGGCTAACATAGAAGATCCGCCGTAGGACATAATTGGTAATGGAGAGCCTACTATAGGTAGTAAACCTAAAACCATACTCATATTTATTGTAATAAATACAAAAATTGCTGCACCAAAGCTATAACAAAAAATCTTTGCAAAATAACTTCTGCAACTTGCTCCGATCGCGACAATTCTATAAATAATTACTGCATAGATTAGTAAAAGAATAACTGAGCCAACGAAACCAAATTCTTCAGAAAAAAGTGTAAAAATAAAATCAGTATGTTTTTCTGGTAAAAATTCTAAATAACTTTGAGTACCTTTTAAAAATCCTTTGCCAAATAAACCTCCAGAACCCACGGCGATTTTTGATTGAATTATTTGATAACCTGCTCCTAATGGGTCTCTATCTGGATTTAAAAAAGTTAATACTCTAAGTTTTTGATATGGTTTTAAAAATGCAATGATAAATGGTAATGAAATTACAAAACCTAATAAAGTGTAAATAAAATATTTATGATTAACCCCAGCAAACCACAGAACTGAAATTCCGCTTATGGCAATAAGAACTGAGGTTCCTAGGTCAGGTTGTACTATTACTAATCCCATTGGTAAAATAATGATTATTAAAGATGTCAAAATTGTATAAATGGAATTTACATTTTCTATTTTCATTCTATGAAAATATTTTGCAAGGCACAAAATAATAAAGACCTTCATTAATTCAGATGGTTGAAGATTAATAAAATAAAGATTTATCCATCTTTGA
>CACPEI010000013.1 GCA_902632875.1 uncultured Pelagibacteraceae bacterium | reverse complement strand
AGCTAATTGAATTTGAGAAAAATAAATGGATAAAGAAAAGTGATATTATCAAAATTGATCATTTTGAAAAAAATTATATAAAAATAATAGAATTATTTAAAAATAGTAAATATTTATGGGGTGGAAAAACCTCTGATGGTCTTGATTGTTCTGCATTAATTCAAATTTATTTTTATTATAATAGGATATTTTTCCCAAGAGATACGAAAGACCAAATAAGATACTGTAAAAGAAAAAAAGTTAGAAATTTACGTAAAGGAGATATCATATTTTGGAAAGGACACGTGGGCCTATGTCTAAGTAAGTCTAAATTTATTCATGCTTATGGACCAAAAAAGAAGGTGATAGTAATGCCCACAGAACAAACTATTGAATTAATCCATAGAACAGCAAATCTAAAAGTGAGAAAAGTTAGTACAATTGATAATTATTAATCTCTACCAAAGTCAGGTTTATTTACATCCTGTTTAAGTCTAATAATTTTAGATCTAGCTTTTTTAGTTTGAATTAATTTTTTAAGAATTGATTTGTTGTTTTTTAAATTAATATCAATCTTAAAAGATTTCAAATTTTTAATAAATATATCAATAGCTTTTGAAACATTTTTTCTATTATCAAAAAAAATATCTCTCCACATGATTTCATTTGATGCAGCAATCCTTGAAAAATCTCTTAATCCGCCAGCACTATATTTAATCAAGTCATATTTTTGGTTTTTCTCAAAATCTTGAGCTGATTTAACCAAATTATAAGCTATTAAGTGTGGTAAATGGCTTGTAATTGAAAATATTTTATCGTGTCTTTCTGCATTCATAGTTACAGTTTTTGAACCCATTTTTTTCCAAAAAGTATTTAAAAATTTAAAATGTTTCATATTGGTTTTTTTATTTTTAATCAAAACACACCATTTATTTTCAAATAAATTCTCCTTACCATGCTCAGGCCCACTTACTTCCGATCCTGCTATAGGATGACTTTGAATCCAAGATATTGTTTTTTTTAAATTTTTCTTAATTATTTCTGAAGATTCTAATTTCGAAGAACCAACATCAGTAATAATTTGTTTTGAATGAAAATTATCATTTAACTTTAAAATCATTTTTTTATATTCACTCATTGGTGTACAAAAAATAATCAAATCTGATTTTACAACTACTTCCTTTGGATTATTTATTAGTATTCCTGGTAATTTCAGTCTTTTAATTTTTGTAATATTTTTTTTTGATTTTTCAAAAATAAAGATTTTTTTTGCTAATTTTTTTTTTTTAATTCTTTTTACTAGGGATGATCCTAACAGACCACAGCCTATGATAAGTACATTTTTCATGAATTAAATATTCCCTTTACTGCTCGCATAAATTTTAAATTATCTGTTTTTGATCCAATAGTTAATCGTAACATATTTTTGATATTGTAGCCATTCTCAGTTGATCTTAAAATAATTCCTTTCGTCTTTAATTTTTCATAAAAATATTTTGCTTTAAATTTACATTTCTCAAAATTTAATAGTAAAAAATTTGCTGAAACATTATTTGAATTAATTCCAAATTGATTAAGGAAATTTTTTAATTTTTTTGCGTAAATAATATTATGTTTAACTGAACGAGTTATAAACTTAATATCTTTTAGAGATTCAATTGCAGCTTTTTGTGCTACCTCGTTAACATTAAAAGGTGGCTTAATAATATTTAGAGCTGTAATAATTTTTTTTGACCCATATCCCCATCCTATTCTTAAAGAAGACAAACCATATATTTTCGAAAATGTTCTTAAAATAAATACATTATGTTTATTCTTAAATAATTTTAACCCACTTTCATAGTCATCATTTTTCATATATTCAGCGTATGCGTCATCTACAACTAGAAGAATATTTTTTCTCAATTTTTTCCTAAGCTCTAAAAGTTCAAAATTTGTTAAATATGTGCCTGTTGGATTATTAGGATTTGCTAAAAAAACAATTTTTGTTTTTTTTGAAACATTCTTAATAATTTCAGAGATCGATACTTTAAAATTTTTTTCTTTAGCAAAAATTACTTTCGCACCAACTATTTTAGCATATATTCTGTACATCAAGAAACTGTATTGAGGGACAATAACTTCATCTTTAGGGTTCAAAAATAATTGACATAGCATTTGAATAACCTCATCAGATCCAGCACCACAAATAATTCTATCATCATCGCATTTAAACTTTTTTGATATCTGTTTTCTTAAAGCTTTGGATTTGCCATCTGGATATCTAAAAAAACTTAAATTCCTATCAGACAAAATCTTTTTAACTTTTGGGCTCACACCTAGGGCTGATTCATTTGCAGATAGTTTTATAACCTTATTAAATCTCTTAATGCTAGATTTGCCAGGTTCATAGCTTTCAATGTTAAATCTCTTAAATTTCATAGTAGCTAACTTTTATTAAGTTTATGTTCTTTATAAATAAAAAAACATTTTTTTATATAGTTTAAGTATAATTATTTTAAAAATTGACATACTAAATAACATCTAGTACAAAATTTATGCGCTGATTTAACTGAATTGCGAGCGCTTTAAAAAAACCGCTAAAAAAGTTTTTTTTTCTCACAATTCAATAATCAGCTTTAATAATGAATATAAAACAAAACATAAAAACTCTGATTGTTAAAAAACCGCTTAAATTAGATTGTGGTCAATCTATTAATAATTTTCCTTTGGCATATGAAACTTATGGTTCACTCAATAATGATAAAGATAATGCAATTTTAGTATTTCATGCTTTAACTGGTGATCAATTTGTGACTGGTATAAACCCTGTAACTAAAAAAGATGGTTGGTGGTCTTACGCAGTGGGTCCTGGTAAATCTATAGATACAGATAAATATTTCGTGATCTGTGCGAATGTAATCGGTGGATGTATGGGATCTTTTGGACCTAGTCACGAAAATCCCAAAACAAAAAAAATCTATGGTACCGATTTTCCAGTTATTACAATTAATGACATGGTAAATGCTCAAGTAAATTTGTTAGATTTTTTTGGAATTGAAGAACTTTTCTCAGTAGTGGGTGGTTCAATGGGCGGAATGCAAGTCTTGCAATTTATCAGTAATTATCCTGATAAAGCAAAAACAGCGATACCAATTGCTTGCACCTCAAGTCATTCAGCTCAAAATATTGCTTTTAATGAACTTGGAAGACAGGCCATTGCAGCAGATCATAATTGGTCTGATGGAAACTATAATTTAAAAAATATTGTGCCTGATAAAGGATTGGCTGTAGCTAGAATGGCTGCACACATTACTTATTTATCTAAAAAAGGACTTCAAGAAAAATTTGGAAGAAAACTTCAAGAAAGAGATGACCTAAAATTTGGTTTTGATGCTGACTTTCAAATTGAAAGTTATCTTAGATACCAAGGTTCAGTATTTGTAGATCGATTTGATGCAAATAGTTACTTGTACATAACCAGAGCCATGGATTATTTTGATTTAGTAAAACAATTTAATGGTAATCTTTCTGATGCTTTTAAAAATACTAAAGCAAAATTTTTTATAATATCTTTTACTTCTGATTGGCTTTATCCAACTCAAGAAAATAAAGACATTGTAATTGCTTTAAACGCTGTGGGTGCAAATGTTGGTTTTGTTGAGATTGAGTCTGACAAAGGTCACGATTCTTTTTTACTCGACGTTCCAGATTTTTTAAAAGCTTTAAAAAATTTTTTAGATAAATCTTATACGGAAAAAATTACATGAAACCAGAATATAAGATAATTTCAGATTTAATTGAAAAAAATGCAAGTGTTCTTGATGTAGGATGCGATGACGGAATTTTAATGGAATTTCTAAAAGAAAATAAAAAAGCTAACATAAGAGGAATAGAAATTTCTAAAAATAAAGTTCAGCTATGTATTTCAAAGGGATTAACTGTGATTGAGGGAAACGCAGAGTATGATTTAAGACAGTTTCCAGAAAACTCATTTGATTATGTCGTTCTAGGACAAACTTTACAGGCTTTTATAAATCCAGAAAAAGTAATCACAGAACTTTTAAGAGTTGGAAAAAAAGCAATAGTTACTATTCCAAATTTTGGACACTGGAAAGTAAGATTAAATCTTTTAATTAAAGGAACTATGCCAATAACTAGCTCATTACCTAATGAATGGTATAATACGCCTAATATCCATATGTGCACTATCAAAGATTTTGTAGAATTTTCAAAGATAATGAATTTTAAAATTTTTCAATCTTTGGCACTAATGAACAAAAAAGTTACCAACATTAACAAATCTAATCTGTTCATTAAAAATTTGTTTGGGGAACTTGGAATATTTTTAATCGAAAAGTAAATGAAAATTGAAATCATAAAATGTCTACAAGATAATTATAGTTATTTAATTGTTGACGAAACAAATAATACGGCATGTGTAATTGATCCTAGCGAAGCAAAACCAATAATAAAGTTCCTTGAGAATAATAAAATAGTTTTAAAGTATATTCTAAATACTCATCATCATTATGATCATGTTGGTGGGAATATAGAGTTAAAAAAAAAGTACAATTGTAAAATAATTGGCTTTAAGGGGGATAAAAAACGAATTCCAGAAATTGATACTTTGGTTGATGATAACCAAATTTGGAGAAAAGATAATTTTGAAGCTAAGATCTTTCATGTTCCTGGACATACAATAGGTCATATCGCTTTTTATTTTTTTAAGGAAAAAAAAATTTTTACTGGTGATACTTTATTTTCACTTGGATGTGGAAAACTTTTTGAAGGTACCTATGAACAAATGTTTAATTCGTTAAAAAAGATAAAAGAACTTCCTGAAGAAACAGAAATTTATTGTGGTCATGAATACACATTACAAAATTCAAATTTTTGTATTTCTCAGGATCCAGATAACATAAGGCTTAAAGAAAAAATTCTTGAAATTAAAAAAAAACTTGCAGATAATTTACCTTCTATTCCAAGTTTACTAAGCGACGAATTAAAGTGTAATATATTTCTCAAAGCAAAAGATCTTGAAAGTTTTTCAAAATTAAGAGATTTAAAGGATAATTTTTAGTTTCTAAGCTTGACTAAATAATAGCTCATACTATATTGCGCTTATTAAAATTTGGTTTTAGATATGTCTTATGCAGTAATACAAACAGGTGGGAAACAATACAAAGTTAAATCTGGTGAAATCCTTAAAGTAGAAAAATTATCAGATTCAAAACCTGATGCGAAAATAGAATTTAAAGAAATTTTAGCTTATGGTGATAATAAAATTATAGAGGTTGGCTCACCAACAATTCAAGGGGCAAAAGTAGAGGCAAATATTATAAAGAACAGTAAAAATAGAACTGTTTTAATTTTCAAAAAAAGAAGAAGACAAAATTCAAGAAGAAAAAATGGTCACAGACAACAATTTTCTCTGATAAGAATAAATAAAATTTTTTCAAAAGATGGTAAAGTTTTATCTGAAGCTGAAAAAAAACCTAAACCTCAAAAAAAAGAAGTTACTGAAAAGGAAGTGAGTAAATAAGTAGGATATAGTTATGGCAACAAAAAAAGCAGGTGGATCATCGAGAAACGGAAGAGATAGTGCTGGTAGAAGACTTGGTGTGAAAAAGTATGGTGGACAGACTGTAGTGCCAGGAAACATAATTGTAAGACAGAGAGGTACAAAAATTTTCCCAGGAGAAAATGTTGGTATGGGCAAGGATCATTCGATTTTTTCAGTTGTAAAAGGCAAAGTAGTTTTTAAAAAAACTAGATCAGATAGAACTTTTGTTTCAGTAAAACCCAATTAATAGTACAACTTATAATTAGCGTTGTATTATGAAATTCTTAGATCAAGTAAAAATTTATGTTAAGGCAGGTGATGGGGGTGATGGATCGCCAAGCTTTAGAAGAGAAAAATTTATCGAATTTGGTGGGCCAGATGGAGGTGATGGTGGAAAAGGTGGTTCAGTTATTTTTAAAGCAGAAAGAAATTTAAATACTTTAATAGATTTTAGATATCAACAGCATCACAAAGCAAAAAGAGGTGATAACGGATCTGGTCAAAATCGTACTGGAAAAAGTGGAGACGATTTAATTTTAAATGTTCCATTAGGGACACAGGTTTTTGAAGAAGATAATAAAACTTTAATATATGATTTCGAAAAAGTAGGAGATGAATTTGTTGTTGCCAAAGGTGGCAAAGGTGGTCTTGGAAACACTAGATTTAAAAGTTCAACAAACAGAGCTCCAAGAAAATTTACAAAAGGAACGTCTGGAGAAGAATTCACAATTTGTCTTCAATTAAAAACAATTGCTGATATCGGAATAATTGGATTGCCTAACGCTGGAAAATCAAGTTTACTTGCAGCGATAACAAATGCTAACCCAAAAATTGCTAATTATCAATTCACCACATTAAATCCTAATCTTGGCGTTGCAAGTTATGACAACAAGGAAATTACCTTAGCAGATATTCCTGGTTTGATAGAAGGCGCTCATAAAGGAACAGGTCTTGGTATACAGTTTTTAAAACATGTTGAAAGATGTAAATCTCTTCTTCATATGATTGATATAACTAACAAGGACATCAAGAAAAGCTATAAACAGGTAAAAATAGAACTAAAAAACTATAGTTCAAAGCTATCTAAAAAAAAGGAAATTATTGTTTTGAATAAGATTGATTTAATTAGCAAAAATAAATTAAAACAAATAGTTGATAATTTTTCTAAAAATACAAAGTCAGAAATAATAACGCTGTCAACTTTTAAAAAGAATTCTATTTCGAAAGTAAAAGCAAAATTGATATCTTATGCTTCTTAAAAACTCAAAAGTTATTGTTATCAAAATTGGATCTTCTTTATTGGTTGATAACAAACAAAATATTAGAATAAAATGGTTATCAAGCTTTGCGAAAGATATAAAAAAATTAAAAACTAAAAATAAAAAGATTATAATCGTAAGTTCAGGCGCAATAGCACTTGGTTGTAAGAAAATGAATTATAAAAAAACAAATTTAAAACTTGATAAAAGTCAGGCAGTTGCATCTATCGGTCAGATAGAATTAATGAACTTATTTTCTCAATCATTCTCAAAATTTAAACTAAATATTTCACAAATTCTTTTGACGTTAGACGATACTGAGGAAAGAAGAAGGTCAATTAATGCCAAAAGAACTTTTGAAAATTTGTTTCAACTTAATTTCATACCGGTGGTCAACGAGAATGACACTATAGCGACATCAGAAATAAAATATGGTGATAATGATAGATTAGCATCACGAGTAGCTCAAATAACAAATGCAGATACTTTAATACTTTTATCTGATGTAGATGGACTCTTTACAAAAAACCCTAAGTTATTCAAAGATGCTAAATTAATAAAAAAAATAAATAATTTTGACAAAGATATCAAAAACATAAATATGAAAGGAATAACAGAATTTGGAAAAGGTGGAATGATCACCAAAATTGAAGCAGCCAAAATTTGTAACTTGTCAGGTTGTAACATGATTATTGCAAATGGATTACACCTAAACCCGATTGATAAAATTATAAAAAAAAATAACTGCACTTTGTTTATCTCAAAAATATCAAAATTACATGCTAGAAAAAAATGGATAATTAGCTCTGTGTCTCCTAAAGGAGAGATTATAATTGATGATGGAGCTAAAAAGGCTCTAATAAATGGTAAAAGCTTATTGGCAGCAGGTATTAAAAAAGTCTCAGGAAAATTTGATAAAGGTGACCATATAAAAATATTAGATATTAAAAGAAAAGAGTTTGCTAGAGGTTTAAGTTCTTTTTCTTCTGAAGAAGTACATAAAATTATTGGTTGTCACTCAAATGAAATTCAAAAAATACTTGGTTATGTATCTAAATCCGAGGTAGTTCACAAAGATGATATGGTTGAAGTTTAATGAGACAATTACTAACAAAAATCGGTAAGAAATCTAAAGAAGCTTTCGCATTACAAATTAACTCAAAAAAAAAAGATAAGGTTTTAAAAGATTATTACAATCTAATTAATAGAAATAGAAAATTAATAATTAATGAGAATAAAAAAGATATAAAAAATGCTTATAAAAAAAAAATAAAACCTAATTTAATTCAAAGACTTGTCCTTAATGATAAAAAAATTTCTTCTATTATTCAATCAATAAAGAAAATTATAAAATTAAAAGATCCAACAAATATTATTTTAGAGAAATGGAAGCGACCTAATGGTTTAGAAATTTCAAAAATATCAATACCTATAGGCGTCATCGGAGTAATTTATGAGAGTAGACCAAATGTTACATCAGACGTGGCGTCATTGTGTTTTAAATCAGGTAATTGTGTAATTTTGAAAGGTGGATCAGAGGCATTTTATTCAAATCAAATTCTTTCTAAATTATTTAGAAAATCTCTTAAAAAAAATAATTTAAATGAAAATTTTGTTCAGTTTATAAATATAAAAAAAAGAAGCGTAGTTGATTTCTTATTAACGAACATGTCTAAATTTATAGACATAATTATTCCTAGAGGAGGAAAAAATTTGGTTAAAAAAGTTCAACAATTATCATCAGTGCCTACGATTGGACATTTGGAAGGTATTTGTCACTCATATTTAGATAAAGACGCAAACCCAAGCATAGCAAAAAAAATTATTCATAATGCTAAACTAAGGAATACAGCTATTTGTGGAGCCACAGAAACAATTCTTTTACACGAAAAAATAATTAAAAAATTTGGAATTGAAGTTTTAAAAAACTTAGAGAAAAATGGATGTCAAATTAAAGCTGATGTAAAAATAAGAAAATTTTATAATGGCAAAATTAAAAAAGCTTCCATCAAAGATTGGTCTACAGAATATCTAGCACCTATTGTTTCTGTCAAATCTGTTAAAAATATTGATCAGGCAATACAACATATTAATAAGTATGGAACGATGCATACTGATTGTATTGTTACCCAAAATAAAAAAGCTGCGAAGAAATTTTTAAATGAGGTAAAAAGTTCTATTGCTATGCATAATACATCTACGCAGTTTGCCGATGGAGGTGAATTTGGTTTTGGAGGAGAGGTTGGCATTTCTACAAGCAAAATGCCTCCAAGAGGTCCTGTTGGTTTAAATCAACTAGTTTCTTATAAGTATCAAGTTACAAGTAAGGGCAAAATAAGGAAATAATTTGATTTTGAAAAAAAATAAAATTGGAATTCTTGGTGGGACTTTTGATCCTGCTCATAAAGGTCATTTAGCCATATCCAAAGAAGCAAAGAAAAGATTTAGGTTAAATAAAATAATTTGGGCAATAACAAAAAAAAATCCATTTAAAAAAAAAAGTAAAGAAGATCTTTTAATAAGAATGAGATACTGTAAAAAAATAACTAAGAAACTTAATTTTATTGAGGTCAAATTTTATGAAGATAAAATTAAATCTAACAAAACTATCGATCTAATTAACCATTTTTCAAAAAATAAAAAAAATGAAATTCATTTTTTAATGGGTGCAGATAATTTAATCTCTTTCCATCGATGGAGACAGTGGAAAATGATTTTAAAAAAATGCAACATTATTGTTTTTGATCGATATGGGTATAAAAAAAAATCCTTAAATTCAAAGACTTATAAGAGCTTAAATAAAGGAAATTTAAAGTTTGTTAACTTTAATAAAGTCAATATTTCATCTTCTCAATTAAGAAAAATTTGATAATCTTTATTTAATTAATGGATAAAATTTCAGATTTAAAAAAAATTATCATTAAAACTCTCGATATAAATAAAGCTCAAGATATTGTTAGTATAGATTTGAAAGATAAAAGCTCAATGGCAGATTACATGATTATTGCTAGTGGTACATCTTCTAGACATATTCAATCATTGTCTGAGCAAGTTTTAAATAAATTAATAGATAATGGTATTAAAAATTGCAAAATTGAAGGTAAAGATAGTCAAGAATGGAAGCTTGTTGATGGAATAGATCTTATAGTTCATATTTTTCATCCAGAAAAAAGAAAATTTTACGAACTAGAAAAAATGTGGTCAGAATTAATACCAAAAGAGAAGTTAATTATATAATGAAAAAAATTTTAGCAGCATTAATTATTTTTTACATAGGTTTAACTCAAATAGTTAATTCCTCTGAAAATGAAATTTATAAAAAAATTGATTTATTTGGAGAAGTTCTTGAAAAAATTAACAAAGAGTATGTAGATGAGATAAATCAATCGGAAAGTATGGACTCAGCAATAAATGGGCTGCTTCAGTCTCTGGATCCATATTCGTCATACATGTCACCAGAAATATTTGATGAAATGCAAACCGAAACTAGTGGAGAATTTGGAGGATTAGGCATTGAAGTGAGTATGGAATCTGGAGTAGTTAAGGTTATTTCACCTATTGATGACACGCCCGCATCTAAAGCTGGTATTAAAGCTGGGGATTTCATTGTGAAGATTAATGATATTCAGGTTCAAGGAAAAACTTTGAGTGAGGCAGTTGATTTAATGAGGGGACCAGTCGGATCTGGCATTGAATTAACTGTTAGAAGAAGAGGAGAAAAAAAAGCACTTATTTTCAATATAGTTAGAGAAGTAATTGAAATTCAATCTGTAAAAGTTGACGTTTTAAAAGATAATATTGGATATATCAGGCTTACCTCATTCAACGAAAATAGCAGTAATCAGATAAATAAAAAAATAAATGAATTAGAAAATAATAAAAAGGTAAATGCCTACATTTTAGATCTAAGAAATAATCCCGGTGGTTTACTTTCGCAAGCAATTAAAATTTCAGACTTTTTTTTAGATAATGGTGAGATAGTTTCTACAAAAAGCAGAAAAAATTCTGAAAATCGAAAATGGTTTGCTAAAAAAGGTGATTTAACTAAGGGAAAAACACTAATTGTGTTGATAAATTATGGTTCAGCTTCAGCATCTGAAATTGTTGCTGGAGCATTAAAAGACCATAAAAGAGCTATTTTATTAGGAGAAAACAGTTATGGAAAGGGTTCTGTGCAATCAATTATTCCACTTAAAAATAGAGGAGCAATTAGATTGACAGTTGCAAAATATTATCTTCCATCTGGAAAATCTATTTCTGAAGTGGGTGTTTCGCCCGATATAGAAATAGAGGAAGAAACAGATAATTTCAGAATAAGAACTGAAACTGACAATCAATTAAATTATGCAATAAAATTATTAAACGGCTAAAATGGAGGAAAAATTTAAAAGATTACCTCTTAGATCTGGTGTAGGTATCGTCCTTTTAAATGAAGAAAATAAAGTTTTTGTTGCAAAAAGAATAGATAATCCAAAAAATTTTTGGCAAATGCCTCAAGGTGGTGTAGATGATGGAGAAGATTATTTAAGCGCCGCTTTTAGAGAGCTAGAGGAGGAAACAAGTGTGAAAAACGTGAAATTAATCAAGGAAATTGAAGGAACCACGGTTTATGAGCTACCAGACAACTTGTTGGGCATAATTTGGAAAGGGAAATATAAAGGCCAAAAACAAAAATGGTTTTTGATGCGCTATATTGGTAAAGACGAAGATATTAACCTCAATACAAAAAAACCAGAGTTTATGGAATGGAAATGGATTGATATAAGCAGAATAACTGAAGTAGTTGTAGATTTTAAACTAGAAGTTTACAAAGAATTACAAGAAAAAATAAAAAAAATTATTAATTAATTGACCTTAAAGTGTCTATCTTTTGATCTGCTAAAAATTTAACTTGATCATTAATGTCTGATTTATTTGCCTCAACCTCGGCAATTTTAATCAGATCTTGTAGTTTTGATTTTTCTAAATCTTTTATATTTATTATATTACTAGTTAAAACTGATAGATTATTGTTTTTAAATTCTACGATTCCATCTTCAACATAAAATTTCTCATCATTTGACTTTGTACGTACAGTAATAATTCCTGGTTTCAGAAAAGATATGATTGAGATATGATCTTTTAAAATTCCCATTTCACCCTCGAAAGCAGGGACTATGACTTCAATTACATCATCCTTGGTTAAAAAATATTTTTCAGGATTTACAATATCAATTTTAAACTCTTCGCTCATCAGGCTGCAGCATCTTTCTTCATTTTTTCAGCTTTTTCAATTGCTTCCTCTATCGTTCCAACCATGTAGAATGCTGCTTCAGGAAGATGATCATACTCTCCTTTACAAATTGCATCAAAACCTTTTATAGTCGATTCTAGATCAACTAATTTTCCAGGAGAACCTGTAAATACTTCAGCAACAAAAAAAGGTTGAGAAAGAAATCTTTGGATTTTTCTAGCTCTAGCAACAATCAATTTATCATCTTCAGATAACTCATCCATACCTAAAATAGCAATAATATCTTGTAATGATTTATAGGTTTGTAAAATTTTTTGAACCTCACGTGCTACTCTATAGTGTTCATCTCCAACTATTCTTGGATCAAGAATTCTTGAAGTTGAATCCAGTGGATCAACTGCTGGATAAATTCCGATTTCAGCAATTTGTCTTGAAAGTACGGTTGTTGCATCTAAATGGGCAAATGAAGTTGCTGGTGCTGGATCAGTCAAATCATCGGCAGGTACATATATTGCCTGCACGGATGTAATTGATCCTTTGTTAGTAGTTGTAATTCTCTCCTGTAAATTTCCCATATCAGTTGCAAGTGTTGGTTGATATCCGACCGCTGATGGAATACGACCCAACAAAGCTGAAACTTCTGATCCAGCTTGTGTAAATCTAAAAATATTATCTACAAAAAATAACACGTCTTGTCCTTCTTGATCTCTAAAATACTCAGCTACTGTTAGACCTGTCAGCGCTACTCTTGCTCTCGCACCTGGTGGTTCATTCATTTGACCATAAACTAAGGCTGCTTTTGAACCAGGGCCTTCAGATTTAATTACTCCTGATTCCATCATTTCGTGGTAAAGATCATTTCCTTCTCTTGTTCTTTCTCCAACTCCTGCAAAAACAGAAAATCCTCCGTGTGCTTTTGCTACGTTATTTATTAACTCCATAATTAAAACTGTTTTACCAACACCAGCACCTCCAAATAATCCAATTTTCCCACCTTTTGCATAAGGCGCCAATAAATCAATTACTTTAATACCAGTCACAAGAATTTCAGTTTCAGTAGACTGATCATTAAATTCTGGGGCTGGTCTATGAATAGGCCAACTCTCTTTAGTCTCAACTTTTCCTCTTTCGTCAATAGGTTCACCAACAACATTGATAATTCTACCTAATGTTTCTGGTCCAACTGGAACTTTGATCGGAGCATTAGTGTTAACAACCTCATCACCCCTTTTTAGTCCCTCTGTTGCATCCATAGCGATTGTCCTAGCAGTTGACTCACCTAAATGCTGTGCAACTTCTAAAACTAGTCTGTTATCTCCATTCTTACACTCTAATGCTGTAAGAATTTCGGGTAAATCTCCCTCAAATTTTACATCTACTACTGCTCCTATAACTTGTGTGATAATTCCTTTGTTCATAACTATAAACTTTCTGCTCCTGATATAATTTCTATTAATTCTTTGGTAATTGCTGCTTGTCGACTTCTATTATACTCTATAGTAAGTTTGTCAACCATTTCACCTGCGTTACGAGTAGCATTGTCCATTGCGCTCATTCTTGCACCTTGTTCGCTAGCTGAATTTTCTAACATCGCTTTGAATATTTGTGTTGAAATATTTTTTGGCAATAAATTGTTTAAAATTTCATCTTCGTCAGGTTCAAATTCATAACTTTCATTTAAATCTTCTTGATTTTCATTAACTGTGTTTAACGGAATAATTTGTTGGGCTTGAGGTATTTGAGTAATTACATTTTTAAATTGATTAAAAAAAATTGTACATATATCAAATTCTTCTTTATCAAACTTTTCAATTATAATTTTACCTACTTTTTCTGCATCAAAAAAATTAGCATTTTTTGACTCTTTAAAGGAAATATTTTCTATTATTTTATCTCCATATAACCTTTTTAACTGATCATTCCCTTTTGAACCAACAGTGATAATTTTAATTTCTTTTCCCTCTTTTGTTACATCACTGAAATAATTTTTAGCCTTTTTGATTATGTTGGCATTAAAACCACCACATAACCCTCTATCTGAAGTCATTACAACGCACAGATGAATTTGATTTTTCCCTGAACCAGACAACAGTTTAGGGGCACTTTCTTTATCTGCTATACCAAGTGATAAATTCAAAATTATATTGTTCATTTTCTCAGAATATGGTCGCCCTTTTTCCGCACTCTCCTGTGCTCTTTTTAATTTAGCTGCCGCAACCATTTTCATAGCCTTAGTAATCTTTTGAGTAGATTTTACACTCATTATTCTCTTTTTTAGGTCGTCTAAACTTGCCATAATTTTATTGAGATTTAAATGTTTCCTTTAAATTAGTAATAACTTCGATTAAGTCTTTCTCATTTTGTTCCTCTAGTTTACCTGAACTTAAAATGGATTCTATTATTTGAGGTTTTTCAGATTTACATCTATCAATTATTTTATTTTCAAAATCTGAAATATCCTTTAAGTCAATATTATCTAAATAGCCTTTTACTCCACAAAATATAGATATCACCTGTTCTGCAACAGTCATTGGAGTGTATTGTTTTTGTTTTAAAAGTTCAGTTAATTTAGAACCTCTGTTCAAAAGTTGTTGTGTTGAAGCATCTAAATCAGAACCAAATTGAGCAAAAGCAGCCATTTCTCTATATTGTGCTAATTCAAGTTTCATCGAACCTGATACCTTTTTCATTGCCTTAGTTTGAGCTGCTGATCCGACCCTTGAGACTGATAATCCAACATTAATTGCAGGTCTAATTCCTTGATTGAATAGTTCCGTTTCTAGAAAAATTTGTCCGTCTGTAATCGAAATCACGTTGGTTGGAATATATGCCGAAACATCTCCACCTTGAGTTTCTATTATTGGAAGAGCTGTGAGGGAACCTCCACCATGTTCATCACTTAATTTTGCCGCTCTTTCTAGTAATCTACTGTGAAGATAAAATACATCACCAGGATATGCCTCTCTTCCAGGAGGTCTTCTAAGTATAAGAGACATTTGTCTGTAAGCTACAGCTTGTTTTGACAAATCGTCATAAATTATCAGTGCATGCATACCATTATCTCTAAAATATTCACCCATAGCACATCCTGTGTATGGTGCTAAAAATTGTAAAGGCGCTGAGTCTGATGCTGTTGCAGCGACAATAGTTGTGTATTCCATTGCACCAGCTTCCTCAAGAGTTTTTTGAATTTGTCTTACTGTTGATCTTTTTTGCCCAACTGCTACGTAAATACAATAAAGTTTTTGTTTTTCGTCATCAGTTTCATTAATTTTTTTTTGATTTATAATCGCATCAATCGCAACCGCTGTTTTTCCTGTTTGCCTATCTCCAATAATTAATTCTCTTTGTCCTCTCCCAATTGGAACAAGGCTGTCAATTGATTTCAAGCCAGTTTGCATTGGTTCACTCACTGATTGTCTTGGAATAATTCCTGGAGCCTTTACCTCTACTCTACTTTTTTTTATACCTTTATCTAAAGCACCTTTTCCATCAATAGGATTTCCTAATCCATCAACAACTCTTCCTAATAGTTCTTTGCCAACAGGAGTATCGACAATACTACCTGTCCGTTTTACAACATCACCTTCTTTTATATTTCTATCATCTCCAAATATCACAACTCCAACATTTTCGCTTTCAAGATTTAATGCCATGCCTTTTGAACCATCTGAAAATTCGACCATTTCTCCAGCTTGTACGTTGTCCAAACCATAAATTCTTGCAATACCATCACCAACTGAAAGCACTTGTCCAACCTCAGATATTTCAGCTTTCTCTCCAAAGTTTTTTATTTGTTCTTTTAAAATTTTTGTTACTTCCGAAGGATTAATTTCCATATTATGCCTCTATCATTTCGTTTTCAATTTGTTGTAATTTATTTTTAATGGATGTATCAATCATTATACTTCCAACTTGAACGACCAGTCCACCAATTAAACTTTCATCATGATTATAATTCAATTTAATTTTTGATTTAAAACTACTAGATAACTCACTTGAAATTTTATTAATTTCATCTTGTGATAGTTTTTTTGCAGAATTAATTTCTGCTTTCAATTCACCTCTTTTTTTTGAGCAAATTTCGTTAAAGCTTTTAAGAATTTGTTCAATATAAAAAAATCTTCTTTTTAAAATTAGAAAATTCAAAAAGTTTTTAAATAAAGTATCAAATTGAAAGTTTTCTTGTATTTTATTAATTATATTGCTCAAAACTTCTTGGGTAATTGTAGGATTTTTTATTAAGCTTATAAAATCATTGTTTGTTACAATTAATTTTAAAAAACTATTAGAGTTTTCCTCAACTTTAATTAGCACATTTGCTTCTTCAGCCAGTTCATATAAAGCTAATGAATATCTGTTAGCAGTAGTATCGGAAAATCCTCTATTTTTACTCAATTTTTACCTCTAAATGTAAATGAATTTTTTAAAATCAGGATTTAATTAGCATATGCCATTATAGTCTTCAAGTAACTCATTGGCTAAAAGCTGTTTTTTTTGGGCTTTAATTGAAGCTTATTGGATCAACATCAACTGAAAGTTTTATTCCTGATAAAAATTTAAATTTTGGAATTATTGAGGCTAACGAGTTCTGTAATTTTAAAGTTTTAGAGCCTCTAATTAAAAGTCTTATACGATATTTTTTTTTTAATCTGAAAATTGGAGCAATTACAGGACCTAAGATTTTACCATCAATCTTGTTTTTTAAGAATAATTTAAATCGTATCGCTTC
>CACPEI010000012.1 GCA_902632875.1 uncultured Pelagibacteraceae bacterium | reverse complement strand
TACTAGAAAAAAAATTGGAAAAAGAACTATATTTAATATGATTGGACCATTAAGCAGCCCTGCTTTAGTAAAGAGGCAAGTGGTTGGGGTCTTTGATAAAAAACTTTTAAAGGTATTTGCAAATGCTCTTAATAATTTAGATATTAAATTTGCATGGATTGTAAATAGTGAAGATGGTTTAGATGAGATTTCACCTTACGCTAAAACGAACGTTATTCAACTAAAAGATAATGAAATTTCTGAGATTATAATTGATCCAACAGAATTAAATGTTAATGCAGATAAATTTGAAAATCTAGTTGGTGATGATGCAAAATTTAATGCAGAAAAAATGATTAATATATTTAAAGGTGAGGATAATGATTTTTCTAAAGCTGTGTGCTTAAATGCTGCAGCAGGTTTAATTGTGAATGAAACTCATAACAATTTTACTGATGCATATAATGATGCAAGAAAACATATTTTATCGAATAAAGTTATTAAACATTTAGAAAAAATTCAAAATGGCTGAAAATGTTCTTAAGAAAATAATTGAAAAGAAAAGTGAAAAAATAGAAAATCTAAAAAAAACTATTTCTCTTGATTCATTAAATGAATTAATTAATTCAAATAGAATATATATAAATTTTAAAGAAAAGATTGAAAATAATATTAAAGAAAACAAGTTTTCTATTATTGCTGAAATTAAAAAAGCTAGTCCATCTGCAGGTGTAATTATTAAAGATTATGATCCTGTTAAAATAGCAAACATATACAAAGATTGTAATGCAACATGTTTATCAGTTTTAACTGAAGAGGATTACTTTTTAGGTGATTTAATTCATATAAGAAAAATTAAACAAAAAATTGATTTACCAATTCTTTGTAAGGATTTCTTTGTAGATAAATTTCAAATACCTCTTGCTAAAAGTTATGGGGCTGACGCTATACTAATAATTCTTGCTGGTGTTTCTGATAAACTTGCAAATGAATTATATGAAGAAGCTTTAAAATTAGATATGTCTATTATTGTTGAGGTTCACACTGTAGATGAGGCTAAACAGGCACTTAAATTTAAAGATGCTTTGATAGGAATAAATAATAGAAACTTAAAAACTTTAAAAACTGATTTAAATAAAACTTTTGATATTCATGATGTATTAGTTAGCCATACAGGTCCTTTAATTTCTGAAAGTGGTATCAAAACAAAAGACGAACTTTTGGAACTCGCTAACAAAACTTCTATTAAAACTTTTTTAATTGGTGAATCGCTTTTAAAAAACTTAGAGGATAATTCAATTTTTTCAGTTCTTTAGTTAAATAATCCCCTATTTTATTCACTTTTTTAACTATTGTGAATTGTAGAGAACTTTTATAGAACATATTTTGTACGATATTTGTTCTTATGTTAACAAAAAAACAAAAAAACTTACTTTTATTTATCAACAAGAAGTTGAGAAGTTCGGGTGTGTCCCCTTCTTACGAGGAAATGAAAGAATCTTTAAATTTAAAGTCTAAATCTGGGATACATAGACTAATTAGCGCTTTAGAGGAAAGAGGTTTTATTAAAAGATTAGCTCATAAAGCAAGAGCTTTAGAAGTAATTAAATTACCTGAAACCGCTTCAGCAAACGATATTTACAATAGCTTTTCCCCAAGTGTAATAAAAGGTGGTTTAGATGATGAAACGGTTTCATCTGATGGGCCAGAGGTGCCTGTTCTAGGTAAGATAGCTGCCGGAACACCTGTTGAGGCTATTCAGAATGAGGTTTCAAGAATTCCCTTGCCAAGCAATTTAGAAAAAAATGGAGATTATTTCGGTCTAAAAGTTCAGGGAGACTCAATGATTGAGGCGGGTATCCATGAAGGTGATACTGTTATTATCAAAAGAACAGATACAGCTGATAATGGTAAAATTGTTGTGGCTTTAATAGATGAACATGAAGCTATGTTAAAAAGAATTAGAAAAAAAGGCAAAGTAGTAGCGCTTGAAAGTGCTAATAAAAACTACGAAACTAAAATTTTTGGCCCGGATAGAGTTAAAGTACAAGGTGTTTTAGTATCTTTATATAGAAACTTCTAAAAAAATAGTCTAAACCATTTTAATGAGAAAAGTAGCAACTAGATTTGCTCCATCACCTACTGGACCTCTCCATATAGGAGGAGTGAGAACTGCTTTATTTAATTGGTTGTATTCAAAAAATCAAAATGGAGATTTTTATTTAAGGATTGAGGATACGGATAAAGAAAGATCTAGAGAGGAATATAAAGATCAAATAATTAAATCCCTTAAATGGATAGGTATTGATCATGATGGCCAAGAATACATTCAATCTCAGAAAATAAAGGATCATATAAATGTTGCAAATGAACTTTTAAAAAAAGGCAATGCTTATAAATGTTTTTGTTCAAATGATGAAATAGAAGAACAAAAAAAAAGAGCTAAACAGAAAAAAATTCCGTATGTTTACGATAGAAAATGGAGAGATAAAAGTGAAAGCGAAGCACCTAAAGATATAAAACCAGTAATAAGATTTAAAAGTAAAATTAATGGAACAACTATTTTAAAAGATGTAGTTCAAGGTGATGTTGAAATCGAAAACAACAGCATTGAAGATTTTGTTATTTTGAGAAATGATGGAACACCAACATATAATTTGTCTGTATCAGTTGACGATCATCAGATGAAAATGACTCATATAATCAGAGGCGATGACCACAAAATAAATACTTTTAAACAAATTCAAATCTACGAGGCAATGGGATGGGAACTACCATCATTTGCACACATACCATTAATACATACTATAGATGGAAAAAAATTATCAAAAAGAGATAAGGCATCAACTTTAGAAGATTACTCTAAAATCGGTATTATACCTGATGCCCTAAGAAATTATTTATTGAGATTGGGTTGGTCGTATAAAGATAAGGAAATTTTTACTCTGGATGAAAGTATTAAATATTTTAATCTTGAAGGTATTGGAAAATCGCCATCAAAATTAGATTTAAGCAGAATTTTATCAATGAATGAACACTATATAAAAAATATTGACGAAAATTCTTTATTCAATCAACTAATTGATTATTGTGAAATTTTTAAGAGTAATATTAAAGAGGAAAAAAAAGAAAAAATTCAAAAATCATTAACTTTTCTAAAAAATAAAGCAAAAACCCTTGAAGATATATATAATAATAGTCAATACATAGTTAATGATGAAATAGATTTTGATAAAGAAGACTTAAAATTAATTGATGATAAAGCAAAGGTGATTATATCTGAATTTAATAGTAAAATTAAAAAAGTTGAAATACTTACAAGAGAAAATTTAGAACCCATAGTAAAAGAATTAATTAAAACCAATAACACAAATTTTAAAGGTGTTGGTCAGCCACTAAGAATAGCCCTAACGGGATCAAAATTTGGACCAGGAATTTATGATATAATCATTTCACTAGGTAAAGATGAGGTAGAAAAGAGACTAACTCATAAGACTATTTCTTAATATTAGAGCAACTTCACTAGATGATGAAGATTTAGATCTAATTCCTCTTAATGTAAGATTACATTCCTCAAGTTGTTTTTTTCCAATATCAGGGTTTTTGAGCATGTACATAACTGATTTATATATTTCTTTTGCATTACATTCACCTTGTAATAATTCAGGAATTACCTCTTTATCATTTATTATATTAATAATATTAGCAAATTTTACATTTACTAATAATTTGAAAATCATAAAATTTATAAAACTTAACTTATAAATTATTATTGAAGGAACATTAGAATTACAAACTTGTAGAGATACTGTTCCAGATTTACATACAGCAAAAACAGAATTAGATAATATTTCTCTTTTAATGTTTTCATCTGAGATTACATCAATATTTTTTAAATTTTTATCTTTTACATAATCAAAAATAAAACTCTTGTTTTCATCTGTAGTATGAAAAACGAAATTGTATTCAAATTTTTTTTTGTTCATCAAAATGATAAAATCAATTAATATTGGTAGTAGAACATTTATTTCTGACTTACGACTACCTGGAAAAACTGATATTATTTTTTTATCTTTAATTGGAAGATTATTAATATCAGTTTTACTAGTGGTGATATTTTCTATTAATGGATGTCCAACAAAAGTATTGTATATTTTTTCCTCATCAAAATATTTTTTTTCAAAATCAAACAATAAAAGAATATGATCAATAAACTTTTTTATTTTTTTAACCCTATTTTTTCGCCATATCCATACTTGTGGAGCTACATAATGAATTGTTTTAATTTTCGGATTTTTTTTTTTTACTTTTTCAGCTACTCTCAGTGTGAAATCTGGACTATCCACACTAAATAAGATTTCTGGATTAAATTTTAAAATTTCATCTACTGTTTGGTCAATTTTTTTTTTAATTTTAAAAATGTTTAATAAAACACTTGTAAAACCAAGATAAGTAATCTCTTTTAATTCAAAAATTGATCTAATGCCGATTTTTTTTAAATTTGAGCCACCTACAGATAAATACTCTATATCACTATAATTTTTTTGAAGTTTAGAAATTGCAATAGATGCTAGTTTGTCTCCAGATGGTTCTCCTGTAAGTACAAATATTTTTTTCATATTATAGAAATAAAAATTCTGTTTTTATTAGCAAATTGAATGCACTGTTTCTTGTCTAAAAAATATTTCTTTTTGATTTTAGTACTATTCCCTTTAATCCATATTTTTTACAATCTTTAAGCGTTTGAAGCCCTACAGTTGGTAAATCCACCCTTAAATCTTGTTTTTTTTTTGGAAACTTTATTAAAATTGCACCTGAATTTTTTTTCATTTTTGATAACATTTTTTTTGTGCCCCCTCTATCTTCTTTTGCAATTATCTTATTTTTCTTTATGACAATTGCTTGAATATGATCAAGCTTATTTACCTTTTTAAAAAAATTGACCCCTACTTGTATTGTCTTTTTGTCATCTTTAATTGGTTTTAAGCGAGTATAGTTTCCCTTTTTTAAGGTTAATTCTGTATTGAATAAATTAGATCTTACAACTTTAATCTTTTCATTTTCTAAAATATTTATAATCGATTTGATTATTGCTGCATCACCTAGCTTAGATGCTTTTATAACACTCGGCATGTATAAAATACCTTTTAAATCTAGTCTTAATTTTGAAAAGTTTGGCTTATGAATTTTTCCTGCAAAAAGGACCTTTTTAGATTTTTTGTTCTTAATCAAATTAATCATTGATCCAAATTTTCCAATACTAAATCTAAAAGAATTTTTTTCCTTTCTGAAAATATTTTTTTTTGAGAGATCGATTATAAAAAAATCTTTTTTTTTTCTTTTTAAACTTTTAACTATCAGATTTGGAAACTTTGAGTCTCCTAAAATTAATGTAATCATTTTTTTTCAAAGTAATTAAAATTTATAACTACTCTGACGTTTTCATCTGTACAATCAACACCACAATGTTTTTGGTGTCCATCAAATATTACTATTCTGTTAGCTTTACTATCAATTCTTTTTCCATTCTGAAATAACGTGGAACCATTGTTTGTATTACAATAATAAACAGCTGTTTTTATTTTTTCTTGATTGGTATCAATGTGCATTAATGATTTATGATTAGTCTCTTTTTTTGTCGTAAGATTAGCTTTAATCCTATAAATTTTTTCTGGATCTAATCTTTTTAATAGTGGAAACAATATTTTGTAGTATGGAGAGGTTATTTTTCCTCCATCATCAACAAAAAGATGTGTAAATTGAAAGTCCCCATCTCGAATTTCACTTTTACCATTTACAAAATTCCATGGAAATCTTGCCTCCATAATAACTTTAGCTAAATCTATATATGTTTTTTGTTCTAAAAAATTGTCAATTATTTTCATCTTTTTCTCTTGGTGTACAAATTGGTCTTTTTTTATCACTATTTAAAAATTCAAGTATATCTTTTATTAACTCATCATTAATCATGTCACTTGGTATTTTATTTATATTTTCCATATGATTATTATCTTGAAATATTATACTAAAAGCCTTTTTTACATTATTAATTTTATTATTAGATATATTTTTTCTTCTTAAACCAATCATATTTACACCTTTTAATATACTTCTATTACCAAATACTAGACTATAAGGTAAAATGTCTTTTACAACACCGCACATTCCTCCAATCATTGAAAGTTTTCCAACTCTTGTAAATTGCTGGACTGCAGAATTACCGCCGATGATAACATCGTCATCGATTTTTGCATGCCCGCCTATTGGTACACTATTAGCTAAAATAACATTATTGCCAATAGTACAGTCATGAGCTATATGTGAATGCACCATAAACAAACAGTTGTTGCCGACTTTAGTTAAACCACCTCCACCATCAGTACCAGGATTGATAGTTACATATTCTCTTATTTTATTATTATCACCAATAACAAGTTTTGTTTTCTCATTTTTATATTTTAAATCCTGTGGATCATTTCCTATTGATGCAAATGAGTAAATCTTATTATTTTTTCCAATTAAAGTATCTCCAATAATATTAACATGTGGTTGAATTATTGTTTTTGATCCTATTTGAACATCTGGTCCTATAATTGAATAAGCACCAATGCTTACATCTTTATCAATTTTAGCTTTTGGATCTATTATTGCTGTTTTATGTATCATTTATTTTCTTTTAAAAACTGTTTTATATTTTTTGCTGGATAACCCATAACTTTTGTATTATCTGGAATATCTTTTATAACACCACTTCCTCCACCAATCTGAACATTGTTCCCAATTTTGATATGACCTGATATTCCTGCTTGACCGCCTATGAAAACATTATCGCCTATAATTGAGCTCCCTGCAAAACCAACCTGACCAGCTATTACACAATTCTCACCAATCTTTACATTATGTGCAATATGAATTTGATTATCTAAAAAGGTATTTTTTCCAATGATTGTGTTGGATAAAGATCCTCTATCTATTGTAGCACCACATCCAATTTCAACATTATCCCTAATAATTACTGCTCCTATTTGAGGATATCTTAAGTTTGAATTTTTATTCGGAAAAAAACCAAACCCTTTTTTTCCAATGACACATCGATCTAATATATGCACGTTATTTTCAATTAATGTATTTCTTAAAATTACATTCGAACCAATAAAACATTTATCACCTATAATAACATTTTTTTCGATGATTGTATTATGTCCAATAGAGCAATTTGATCCAATTTTTACATTTTTGCCTATCAAAATATTTTTGCCAAATTTTACCTTATTCTTAAACTCAGTTTTATTTATATCTTCAACAGTATCATCAAAATTATCTATAGTAGATTCTGGATAAAAAATTTGAGTTATTTGGGCTGTGTTTAAAAGCACATTTTTTGAGACTATTGCTTTACAATTTTCGGGTAAAAATTTTTCTAAGCTCTCTGTAGTTACACAAAAAGATGCTTTAGTGTTTTTAGCATAACGTAAATACTTTTTTGAATGAAAAAAGGTAATATCACCAATTTCAGATGTACTAAGATCTTTTATATCATTAATAGTAAAATCGGAGAATTTTTGATTTTTTAAATTAATTAGTTCCAATAATTTATTTAATTTGTATGGACCTGTATTTTTGAAAAAAGGATTTTTCATTTACAAGTTAAATACCAAAACTTATTTTAAAAGCTTATCAAGATTTATTGCTAATTATTTCCTATCGACAATTGTAGCAGACCATTGTGCATCTGCCATTTTCTTTTCATTAACAAATGCCTCACCTTTATATTTCCACACTCTACCGTGAGATCTTATCGCCTCAATTTTCAATTCTAATTTACAGTCAGGTATTACTGGATTTCTAAATCGTGCCTTTTCAACACTCATTAAAAAGACTAATTTATTCTCATAAGTAGATTTATCCAATCCGTGAGCTGTTAAAGCGGCGGCAGCTTGACCAAAGGCTTCAACTATTAAAACACCTGGCATTACGGGCTCGCCTGGAAAATGCCCTTGGACAAAAAAACTTTCCTTTTTAACAAAAACAACTGCTGTTGCAGACTGTAATTTTTTTATATCATGTAATTCATCTATTAAAAGCATTGGCTCTCTGTGAGGAAGTAAATCTTTTATTTGTTTTTTGGTAAGTGAAGTCATTGTTTAATTTCTTTATTAACAATTTCTAAAATTTCTTTAGTAATATCATAATTTGATTTTGAAATATATAATGTTTCGTTTTTTAAAACTACATCAATTGATTTTTCCTTCATATATTTCTCTACTATTGGACCTATTTGTTTTACAATTTCAAAAGTTTGCTTTTTTTTTAAATCCATTAATGATTTAGATAGGGTAGACCTTTTTTTGTTGAAATTTTCAATATTCTTTTTATGATTATCAATTTTTTTCGCTAACTCCTCTTTAGAAACAACATTTTTAATCTTTTTTATTTCTTCATTTTCCTCTTTAATTTTTTTTTGTAATAAATTTAATTCATTTCGATTTTGTTCATCAATTTTTTCTAGATTAGAGAGAATTTTTTTTCCTTTAGCGGAATTGTTTATAATATAATTTATATCAATAAATGCTATTTTTTCACTTGCATATAAAAAATTTGTAAAATTAAAACAAAATGTAAAAATTATTAAAAATTTAAACAATCTTAACATCAAAATGTTGTACCAAGATTAAATCTAAAACTTTCAGTTTTATCAGTAGATGCTTTTGAGATAGGTTGTGTTAACGAGAAGTTTAAAGGACCAACTGGGGTAAACCAATCAACAGCAACTCCAGTTGAACTTCTGATCTTATTAGAGTCGTCTAAAGATGAGTCATAATCAACACCCCAAACGTTTGCTACATCAAGGAATAACAGAAAATCCGTATTTTGAGAATTTTCAAGTATCTTGGGTATTGTAGAGGTGAAATTAACAGCTGTTATATAGTTTCCACCAATATAATCATTACCATCTTTAGGACCAACTTTACCAAATTCGAAACCTCTAAGTCTACTTGATGGGATATTAAGTCTTTCTGATAATTTAACATCGTCATTTGTTAATGAGTTCACTGCACTTAAATATAAAGAAACTGTTGAAATATTTTCTTCATACAGTTCTGTAAAATATTTATAACTATATACATTTTTTAAACTGTTTGTTTCACTAATAATCGGAAGATCTACAGAATAATATCCTCTAAATCCATCTGAGGTTTGAAATTTTTGATTTCTTTTATCATAGTCAAAATCAAGTCTTAAAAAAGAATCCCAATAATCACCTTCTTGTGTTTTTTGTCTTGCAGAAGCATTACTATCAGTTTCAATTCTTTCATAATAGTTTGAGCTTCCGATACCAAATTTAAAATCATCTAAATATTCAAATCTTGTGCCAAGCAAAACTCCAGATTTTGATGTTTTATATCCAAAATCCGTAAGCTTATCAGTTTCTGAAGATTCGATTGTGGTATAAATCAATTTTTCTGTATTTAAAAAATTTGGATTTGAGACTGAAAACTTTCCCCTAATTGTATCAGTACTAAGAGACAAATCTGCGATCAATCTTATACCTTTTCCTAGGAAATTACTCTCTGAAATACCTGCGCCAATTGTATTTCCTGAAGTTCCAACTCCCGCGGAAGCAGATATTTCTCCTGTTGGTTTTTCCTCAATAGACAAATTTATTATCTTATTTCCCTCTAGTGTACCGTCTAAAACCTCTGATTTAACAGACTTAAAATAATTTAAACTTTTGAGATTATTTACAGATTTATTTTTTAAAATTTCATTATATACGTCACCTTCATCTAGTGCCAAGTTATTTCTAATTACAGACTCATGAGTAACATTATTTCCAAAAATATTAATTCTTTCCACAAGAAATTTCTTTGTATCTTCAAGAACAAATTTTAAATTTAATTTATCATCATTTAAATTTTCAATTATATCAACTTTTACTGTTTCATATTGAACATCTAGAGCAATTAAATCGATTTCCTCTAAAATTTTGTCAATAGAATTTATAGAATATGGTTTACCCTTAAGCTCTATAAATAGATTTTTTAATTCAGTAAAATCATTTTCTGAATAATCATTTGGTAAGTCTAGCTCAAGAGATCCAAAATTAATCTTATTACCAGCATCTATATTAAAAATTAATTCAAATTCATTATTTTGTAATAATTTGGCAAAAGAGCTGTTTATCTTAACATTATAAAAACCTTTATTTAGATAAAAATTTCTTAGGAGTCTTGAGTCAAATTCTATTAAACTTTCGTTCAAAAATTTTTTTCCTGAAATAAACTTCCAAAATTTATATTCTTCACTCATAATTACTCTTCTTAATTTTCTGTCTTTGAATATTTTATTTCCTATAAATGAAATTTTTTGTATCTTGGCTTTCTCTCCCAAATCAATTTCGTAATTTATATTTACTAGATTATCGCCAACATCCTCAACAAAAACCTCTGCCTTGGCAAAGTAATAACCAATATTTTTTAGATTAAATATTATTTTTTCTTTGTCCTGAAGTAGTAAAAGTTTATTGTAAGATGATCTTTGTTTTAAACTTAAATCCTTTAAAATAATGTCTCGAATTTTTTGAGCCTTAATGCCATTATAATTTAGATTTTGAATAATGGGAAATTCCTTTACAGTAATTTTGAGAATATTTTCTTTAAAAGATACTTTTACATCCTCAAAATAATTTGTTTCATAAAGTTTTTTTAATATTATATTTAATTTTTCAGCGTTAATGTCATCATTAATAGAGACTGGATTAAATATTTGAATTGTTTGATCGCTAATTCTATCGTTACCATAAATTTCAATTTTCTTTACAACCTCACCTATACCCTGGCATGTTAAAAAGAAAGTTATAATCAAGAATTTAAATATAATTTTATACATAACGTAATTATTTCTATTATAAAGGACCTCTTTATATACTTAAAGAGTCCATTTTGAAACTTACATAATCTCTAAGACGGTAAATATCTTCAATGTTTTTGGGCTTTATTTTCTTATATTTTTGAAATTCTTTCATGTTTAATATTTTTATAATTATAAAAATTAATTTCTTATAACTGATTTTTTTTTCTAAAAATTTATTAACAAAATAATCATTTACTGTGATTAAGATAGTCTCAAATAAAGATATTTTTTTTGGTAATTTATCAATAATATTTACTAGAGGAAATTTTTTATTATCTACCTCATTAAAATTTAATTTATTTAAAGTATCAAATCTAAGTGGGAGGGTTCTGATTTTTTTATTTGTTAAATTTAATGAATTATAAATTGGAATTTTCATATCTGGCTCATGCAATAAAATTTTACTTAAACCATTATTAAATTTTACAATAGCATGTACATAAGACTTTGGATGAGTCAAAATTAAAATTTTTTTGTAATCAATATTAAATATATTTCTTGCCTCAATTACTTCAAAAACCTTGTTCATTAAAGTGGATGAGTCGATAGTGATTTTTTTTCCCATTTTCCAATTTGGATGACTTAATGCGTCTTTTAGTTTTATATTATCAAATTTTTTCTTTGGAATATTTATGAAAGGGCCGCCTGAAGCTGTTATATAAATTTTTTCAATTTCATTTAATTGATGCCCCTTTAACAGTGAATGAATTGAATAATGTTCAGAGTCTATAGGTATAAAATTGCATTTATTTTTCTTTAAAGAATTTTTGATTAAATTCCATCCACAAATTATAGATTCTTTATTTACTATCGCTAAATTATTTGAGTATTTACATAATATGATTGATGGTTTAAGACCATCAAGTCCTGAAACTGAAATCATTGAATAATAAATCTTTTTTTTTCCTAATATTTTCCTAATTGAGTCGAACTTATTAAAAAATTTTATTTTTAATTTTTTATATTTTTTTTGTGCTTTTTTAAATTCAATTGAATCATTAATTATTATATTTTTAACTTTAAATTCTTTTGCTTGATGAATAATTTTTTTGACATTTTTATTAGTGGAAAGTAATACAATTTCAAAATCTCTTTTATTATTCCCAATAACTTTTAATGTATTTACGCCAATAGAGCCAGTAGAGCCTAATATAACAATTTTTTTTTTCATAATAAAATTTTTGAAACTACAAAAATAAATGGAAATGCAAAAATCATTCCATCAATTCTATCCAATAAACCTCCATGGCCAGGAAAAATATTTCCTGTATCTTTTATTTTAGATAATCTTTTAAAATATGAAATTATTAAATCTCCAATTTGACTTACACTTGAAATTAAAAAAACTAAAAATATAAAATAAAAGTCTTCAGATAAATTTTGATTTTGTAAAAAAGTAGAGTCATATTTAATCGCAAAAAGATATGAAGCAATAATAGACAAAAGAAAACTTCCAATCATTCCTGCATAAGTTTTGTTTGGGCTTATTTTAATTAATTTTGGTCCTTTGAATATTTTTCCAAAAATGTAACCACCAATATCAGTAGTAATACAAATTATTAAAATTAATAAGAAATCTAATAAATCTCTATCTCTAAAAAAATATACAGTATAAAAAGAAAATAATAAAAAAAATATTCCGATTATTTTATACTCAATTTTTTTTGTTATTTTAAACCATTCCAAACAAGCAATTACAAATAAAATACTTAAAAACAAAATAAAAAAAGCCGAGCCTTTAATAATAAAGAAAAAGGATATAGGTAATAATATAATAGAACTTAATATTCTTTTTTGTAATTCTTTCTCCATTAAATTCTACCAAAGTTCCTTCTAATTTTTTGGTATTTATTCAAAATTTTACCATAATCTTTTTCATTAAAATCAGGCCACAATTTTTTTTCAAAAAAAATTTCAGTATATGCTAATTGCCATAGTAAAAAGTTGCTTAATCTTTGAGTATTTCCGGTTCTAATTAATATATCTGGATCAGGTATATGTTTAGTAAGTAAATATTTGTTTATATTAATCTCACTTATTTTGATCTTATTTTTTTGCAATTTTTTAAATGCATTAATTAGTTCAGTCTTTGAGCCATAGTTTAATGCGAGATTGATCTGTAGTCTCTTATTATTAAGAGTTTTTTTTTCTGATGATTTTAAAAGCTTATTTAATTTTGTTGAAAAAATTTTTTCACCAATTATTTTTAATTTTATATTTTGCTTATGTAAATCGTCAATTCTTTCAATTAAATAACTCTCTAGAAGATTGAATAAAAAATTAATTTCCTTTTTTGGTCTTTTCCAATTTTCCGTAGAAAATGCATATAATGTTAAATATTTTATTTTTTTTTTAATTGTTGTTTTTATAATCTTTTCAACTGTTTTCAATCCAGCTGTATGACCCGCATTTCTTGAATTTTTATGTTTAAGACCCCATCTCCCATTGCCATCCATAATAATGGCTACATGATTTAGTCGATTCATATTGTCATTATTTCTTTTTCTTTTGAAGAAACTTTATCTTCTACTATTTTGATATGCTCATCAGTGATTGATTGAACATTTTTTTCAAAAGATTTTTCTTGATCCTCACTTATTTCTTTGGATTTTAAAAGTTTTTTAAGTTCTTCATTTGCATCTCTACGAATATTTCTGATTGCTATTTTACATTTTTCACCCATTGATTTGATTAACTTTTTTAATTCGTTTCTTCTCTCTTCATTCAATTCAGGAATAGGTAATCTAATTAATTGTCCGTCTATTTGTGGGTTTAATCCTAATTCAGATTTTTTTATTGCAGCATCTAATAGATCTACATTATTTTGGTCCCACACTTGAATATTTATCATACGAGGTTCTGGTGTTGTTATGCTAGCAATTTGATTAATTGGCATTTGCTGACCATATACATCAACTTTTACAAGATCCAACATTGCTGCATTAGCCCTACCAGTTCTTAATGATGATAATTCCTTTGAAAAAACATCTATTGCTTTATCCATTTTTAGGCTGTGTGATTTCTCATCAAACATCTATTCACCTATCTTTATTCTGCTAAACTCCTTGATCCTTAAATCACTTATAGCTAACTCTTTTATGACGTCTTTAACTTTTTTTTTTGGTTCCATAACCCAGGCTTGAGTTAATAATGCATTTTCTTCTTTGAATTTATTCATTTTGCCCAAGCTAATTTTTTTAACAATTTCCTCTGGTTTTCCGGAATTCTTTAATTCTTCAGTAATAAGTTCTTGCTCTTTGTCTAATACAGATTTGTCAATTAAACTAGTTTCTAACGCTAAAGGGTTTGAAGCTGCTATGTGCATTGATAATTGTTTTCCAAAAATTTTAACTGTTTCTGATTTTTCTTTTGTTTCTAATGAAACAACTACACCTAACTTAGCTAAATTATCTTTTACTATAGTATGAAGATATTGATAATTTAAAGACGAGGAATTAGAAATTGTTTTCGTTTGTCCAATAGTAATTTTCTCTCCAATTTTGGCTATCAATGCTACAAGCGTATTTTCAACCGTATCACCATTTTTCATTTTAGTTTTTTTTAGTTCATCTAAGTTTGAATTTGCTTCATTATTTAATTCACTTAATTCTTTTACGAAATTTATAAAATCATCATTTTTTGCTACAAAATCAGTCTCACAATTAACTTCTATAATTGAGGTTTTTTTTTCATCACCACTAATTGCAACAACTCCTTCTTTTGCATCCCGAGACATTTTTTTTGAAGCCTTTGAGATACCTTTTACTCTCAAAATTTCAATTGCTTTATCTAAATCACCACCTGACTCTTTAATTGCCAAATTGCAGTCTTTAAATCCAGCACCAGTGGCGTTTCTTAATTTTTTTACTTTATCAATATCGCTCATGCTAATGCAAATTTTCTTTTTCTTCTTTTAAGAATTTTTTTTCCAATTTGTCTCTATCAATTTCAGCGATGGTTTTTTCTTTGGTCTCTTTTTTTATTTTATTTTTTTCAGTATTTGCAGCTGGGGCAGAACTTTTCGCAGCAATAATAGTCTCTTTTATTAAGTTACAATAAAGATCTATTGCTCTTCTAGCGTCATCATTACCTGGTATTGGAAAATCAATTCCATCAGGATTTGAATTACTGTCGAGTATTGCTATTATTGGTATTCCTAATTTGACTGATTCTTGTATAGCTAGTGACTCATAGTTTGTATCAATAATAAAAACTAAGTCTGGTATTTTTTTCATTTCAGATATTCCACCTAATGATCTTTGGAGTTTATCTTTTTTAACAGACATCTTTAATAACTCTTTTTTTGTAAATCCTCTATTTTCAGATACTAAATCTGTCTCCAATTTTTTTAATTTTCTAATTGAATTGGATATTGTCCCCCAATTTGTAAGCATACCTCCAAGCCATCTATAATTTACAAAATATTGGTCGGTTTCTTTAGCAACTTCTGCAATAGCTTCTGATGCTTGTTTTTTTGTAGAAACAAATAAAATTTTACCATTACTTTCAATTGTTTTAAAAATCTTCTCTAAAGCAATTTTTGTTAAGTCTAAAGTTTGTGTTAAATCTAGTATATGAATTGAGTCTCTTTTTCCAAAAATATACTTTTTCATTTTTGGATTCCATCTAAGAGTTTTATGACCAAGATGAACTCCAGCTTCTAAAAGTTGTTGTATAGTTACGTTAGGTATTTTCATATTTTTTCCCGGTTAAGCCACCACAGTAATTGCCACTAAAGGACCGGAGGTATTAAACCAAAAACTGTGTGCGTGTTAATTTATTCGGAAACTATTTACAAAGATTTATCAAAATTAACAAGCTAAAATTAACTTATTGATACAGAAATATCCTTATTTCTCATTAAATTTATTGTTTTTCTATCAATATTTCTCTTCTCATCAAGCTGAAAATTTAGACTTTCCTTCTCATCTTTAAATTTTATATTCACTGTAGTATCCCCATCTTTTTTTAAATACTTTGAAACTTCTTTAATTTCATCAAGTGTTTTAAGATCGAAAGTCACCTGGTTTATTGGTTTACTCAATATATCTTTTAGAGAGCTAATTTTCAGAACGTTTACTCTTTTAAATCTGTTTTCATTATCAATGGAAGATTTTATTAAAGATAGAAGTAAAGAATTTCCTTCTTTTAGAATTTCACGATTTAGATTTAAAATATCAGAAAAAATAAATAATTCAAAAACACTTGTCAAATCTGTAAGTTTTAATACAGCATATGCATTACCTTTCGCTGTTTTTCTTTCATTTACTTTAAGCACAGTTGCAGCAATATTTGTATCATTTAAATTATCTTGTTCTAAAAAATTTTGATAATCAATAATTTTATAATCATTAAAAATTTCTTTAAATTGGTTTAATGGATGATCAGATATAAAAAAGCCAATTGACTCAAATTCTTTTGATAATCTTTGTTCAAAATCCCAATCATTTGTATTTGTAATTATTTCATCTTTTTGACTTTCATCTTCACCAAATAAATCAATTTGATTTACGGACTTATTTTCAAATATATTTTTAGATTTTGTTATGAAATTTGGAATTGAATTAAATAAAGATTGTCTGTTTGAATTGATACTATCAAATGCACCAGCTTTTACTAATCCCTCTAATTGAAGTTTATTAATATTTTTTGGATTTACTCGATTTAAAAAATCGACAATAGACTTAAATTTTCCATTTTTTAATCTTTCCTCAACAATATTAGAAATCGCCTCATACCCTACTGCTTTAATTCCTCCAAGTGCATAGTAAAATTTACTATTTTCAGTTCTAAAATCTGCAAAACACTCATTAATATCTGGTCTTAATATTTCTATTTTAAGTCTTTTTAATTCCTCATAAAATTCACCTAACTTATTTTGATTAGATATATCCATAGTCATTGATGCAGCAATAAATTCTTTTGGATAATAAGTTTTCAAAAAAGCTGTTTGATAAGAAATGATTGCATATGCTGCTGCATGACTTTTATTAAATCCATATTCAGCAAAAGGCTCTATCTTTAAAAAAATTCCAGTAGCAATATCTTTTCGTATTCCATTATTTACAGCTCCCAAAATAAAATTTTGTTTTTGCTTCTCTAACTCTGCTCTCTTTTTTTTTCCCATTGCTCTTCTCAAAAGATCTGCTTGACCAGCAGTAAATCCTGATAACTTTTGAGCTATTTGCATCACTTGTTCTTGATAAATAATTACACCATAAGTTGGCTTTAGGATTTCCTCTAATAGTGGATGTAAGTAGTCTGGTTTTTGTCTACCATGTTTACAATCATTATAAATTTGTATGTTACTCATAGGTCCAGGTCTATACAGAGCTACTAAGGCAATAATATCTTCAATATGATTTGGTTTCATTTGAGTTAATGCTTCTCTCATTCCTGCACTTTCAATTTGAAATAAGCCTACAGTTTTGCCAGATGATAATAGTTCAAAAACTTTCTGATCCTCAAAATTTATATCTTCTATACTAAAATCTTTATTCTTTTTTCTTACAAGTTGTTGAGTGTTGTTAATAACTGTCAAAGTTTTTAAACCTAAAAAATCAAATTTAATTAAACCAGCGTCTTCAGCCGAATACATATCAAACTGAGTTGAGGGCAGTAATAAATTTGCAGTTTGATCTTTATATAAAGGCACGACTTCTTTTAATTTTCTATCAGCAATTACAACTCCAGCTGCATGGGTTGCAAAATTTCTGTTTAATCCCTCAAGTTTTAAAGATAGTTCTGTAAGTTTTTTCACTCTTGGATCATCATTAATCAATTTTTGTAATCTAGGTTCTCCCGCTATACAGTCAGTTAAATTTTGAGGTCTAGATGGATCGAAAGGTATCATTTTTGATATGCTGTCTACAAAACCATAAGATAACCCCAGCACTCTTCCAACATCTCTTATAACCATTCTTGCTTTCAATTTTCCAAAAGTAATTATATGTGCGACACTGTCTTTATATTTTTTAGTTAAATATTCAAATACTAGGTCTCTTTTTTCTTCACAAAAGTCGATATCAAAATCTGGCATAGAAATACGATCAGGATTTAGAAATCTTTCAAAAATTAAATTAAATTTTATAGGATCCACATCTGTTATTAAAAGGCACCATGCTACTAAAGAACCTGCTCCAGAACCTCTTCCGGGACCTACTGGTATATCATTATTTTTTGCCCATATGATATAATCAGATACAATTAGGAAATAACTTGAATATTTCATTTGAATAATAATTTCTAATTCGTGATCTAACCTATCTTTATAGATCAAATATTTTTCATTATTTGAGAGATCTTTATCTTT
>CACPEI010000011.1 GCA_902632875.1 uncultured Pelagibacteraceae bacterium | reverse complement strand
ATAAAATTGGCACTGTAATTAAACATATACCCGGCCATGGTCTTGCTAGCGTTGATAGTCATAATTTTACTCCACTAATCAATAAAGATAACAAATATCTGACTAAAAATGACTTTAAGAGCTTTAAAAATAAAAAAACCTTATTTGCAATGACAGCACATATAATTTTTAAAAAAATCGATGAAAAAAATCCTGTTACACACTCTAAAAAATTAATTAAATTAATTAGGAATAAGATTGGATTTAAAAATATATTAATCTCAGATGACTTATCGATGAAAAGCTTAAAGGGAAATCTTAAGGAAAATGCAATTAAAGCGTTCAACGCAGGTTGTAATCTAGTATTACATTGTAATGGAAATTTAAAAGAAATGGAAATTGTTGGAAAAGAATCTCCAATAATTAATCAATTTATCCATAAAAAAACATCACAATTTTATAGAATAATAAGCTAATATCATTGAATGATAGAAAGTGATTCATCTCTATTTAAAGTTGAAATAGAAAATTATAATGGCTCGTTAGAAGTTCTATTAGATCTAGCCAAAGCACAAAAAGTAAATTTAGAGGATATATCAATTACAAAATTAGCTGATCAGTTTCATGATTATATAACAAACAATCAAGAATTGAATTTAGAAATTGCATCTGAGTATTTACTAATGGCAACATGGTTAGCTTATTTAAAATCAAAATTATTATTACCTGGGACACCAGAGGAAGAATTCAAAATTCATGAGGTCGCAGAAAAGCTTAAATTACAATTAAAAAAACTTGAACTTATTAGACTATTATCTGAACAAATGCTTAAAAGAAAAAGACTAGGTAAAGAAATAAGAACTAGAGGAAGCAAATCAGGGATAAGTCCTATTTATAACAGTAAATATTCAATCAATTTATTTGAATTATTAAAGACTTATTCAAGTATAATTATGACCAAAGATTTTCAAAAAATAAATATTCCAAAGTTGCCAGTTTTTACAACAGAAGAAGGTATCAAAACAATTAGAAATTTTTTTGGAAAATTAGTAGATTGGAAAAAGCTTGATGATTTAATTCCTAAAAATTTCAAACACAGTTCGAAATATAAAAAAACTGGTCAAGCAGGAATATTTGCTGGATCTTTGGAGCTTGTCAAAGAAGGTAATCTAAAAATTAAACAATCGAAATTGTTTGATGATATTTATATCAAGGAAAATAAATGATTAAAAAAAAGATAAAAAAGAAAAATAATATAATAGAATTTCCTAGTAAACTATCCTCTGTAGAGAAAGAGATTGAGGCAATAGTTTTTGCTGCTGCTGAGCCTTTAGATATCGAGACTATTAGTAATAAAATATCAAAAAAAATTGATGTTGAAAAAGTATTAATGAAGTTACAAACAGAATATTCGAGTCGTGGTATAAATTTAGTATGTATTTCTAAAAAATGGTCTTTTAGAACTTCACCACATCTATCAAAGTTAATGATCCAAGAAAAAACAGTTGAAAAGAAATTATCTAAAGCAGCAATAGAGACGCTTGCAATTATAGTTTACCATCAACCAGTAACTAGAGCTGAAATAGAGGAAATTAGGGGAGTAGCTTTTGGTACTAATACTCTAGAAATTTTAATGGAACTCAATTGGGTAAAGCCAGGTGGAAGGAAGGATGTGCCGGGAAAACCAATTCAATATAAAACGACAGACGATTTTTTAAGTCATTTCAACCTCCAGAAATTATCTGATTTACCTACGGTTGATGAATTAGGTGCTGCAGGACTGATTGATAGTACAAATATTGACAACGCAGTATTTGGGACTGGAAAATTTTATAAAGAGAAACAGGAAGAAAAAAAAGAGAATATTTATTCAAATATTGATGAAATGCTTAGTAGTACTCTTGATACAGAAGATAAAAAATAGATTTGAAATATTAGAAAGTTAATAAAAAGGTACTTTTAAATTATTAATAAAAAGGATATAAGTTTTGTATGAGCATTGGAATTTGGCAAATAGCAATTGTTGTAATACTTGTAGTTTTACTCTTCGGTAGAGGTAAAATATCTAGTTTAATGGGTGATGTCGCTAAAGGGATAAAAAGTTTTAAAAAGGGTATGGCTTCAGATGTGAATGAAGATAATGAGCCCAAAAATATTTCCGACGAAAATCAAGATACTAATAAAAAAGAATAAATCACATGCCTACAATTGGTTGGTTTGAGATTTTAATTGTTGTCGCAATTGCAATTGTTGTACTTGGTCCAAAAGATTTTCCTATAATGTTAAAAAAAGTTGGATCATGGATTGGTACAGCAAAAAAATATATCAACAATATTCAAAACGAAGTCTCAAATATCGAAGTTGATGATAAGGAAATAAAAGAAAAAGAGAAAAATAAAGATGAGTCATGATGAAAATGATAGTGGCTTCATAAGTCATATTGCTGAATTAAGAAAAAGATTGATACACAGTTTTATTTTCTTAATAATATTTTTCATTGGATGTTATTTTTTTGCAGAGCATTTGTATGGTTTTTTAGTAGATCCTTATGCCCAAGCGGTAAAAAATGATGGTGTCGATAGAAGATTGATTTTTACAGCATTACAAGAAACTTTTTTAACTTATTTAAAAGTTTCTTTTTTTACTGCTTTTTTTGTAACGTGCCCATTTATTCTCATGCAAATTTGGAAATTTATTGCACCTGGACTTTACAAACATGAAAAAAATGCAATTTTACCCTACCTAATTTTAACTCCTATACTTTTTTTTCTTGGGGGAATTTTAGTTTATTATTTAATAATGCCATTAGCGATTAAATTTTTTTTATCATTTGAAAGTAGTGGTTTGTCAACAAATCTACCCATACAACTAGAGGCAAAAGTGAATGAATATTTATCTTTAGTAATGAAACTCATTTTTGCATTTGGAATTAGCTTTCAATTACCAGTCGTTCTTAGTTTACTAGCAAGAATAGGCATAGTTGACTCCGAGTTTTTAAAAAAAAGAAGAAAATATGTTGTAGTAATTATATTTACAGCAGCAGCATTACTAACACCACCTGATCCAATTACGCAAATTGGTTTAGCAATTCCATTATTAATATTATATGAATTATCAATATTTTCAGTAAAGTTTATTGAAAATAAAAATATAAAAAATTCTGATGCATAATTTAAAAGAAATAAGAAAAGATTTTAAAGCCTTTAAGTTAGCCATTGAAAAAAGAACCATAAAAATTGATTTAAATAAAATACAAAATTTAGATGTTGAAAATAGAGAACTAATCTTAAAAAAAGAAACTTTAGAGAAAGAAAAAAAAGAAATTTCTAAGTCCAAAGACAAATCTTTGTTTGAAAAATCCAAGGAAATTTCCTTAGAAATTGATGAAATAACAAAGAAACAAAAATTAGTAAAAGAAAATTTGGATAATATTCTATCTAATTTACCTAACGTTCCCCATCCAGATGTTCCGATCGGAAAAGATGAGAACGATAATATTGAAATTGGAAAATTTGGCAAAGTACCTAATTTTGAATTTGAACCAAAGTCTCATTATGAAATAGGTGAAAATTTAAAGATGTTAGATTTTGATCTTGCATCTAAAACAACTGGCGCAAGATTCGTTTTTGTTAAAAATAAATTAGCTTTACTAGAGCGAGCTTTATCAAATTTTATGCTGGATACTCATATCTTAAAAAATGGATATTTAGAAATTTCACCACCATTGCTAGCATCTGATAATACAATGTATGGTACAGGCCAACTTCCTAAATTCGAAAATGATCAATTTGAAGTAAAACTTGAAAAAGGATCAGATAGAAAATTTTTAATCCCAACTGCCGAGGTGATACTAACTAATATTGTAAAGGACAAGATAGTAGAAAATAGCTCTTTACCCATGAGATTCGTTGCTTCAACACCTTGCTTCAGAAAAGAAGCAGGTAGTTATGGCAAAGATACAAAGGGAATGATTAGACAACATCAATTTTATAAAGTTGAATTGGTAAGTATAGTTGAACAAGAAAAGTGTCATGAGGAATTAGAAAGAATGACAACTTGTGCAACAGGTATATTAGATTTATTGGAATTACCTTATAGAAAGATGATTCTATGTAGTGGTGATATGGGTTTTAGTGCTGAGAAAACTTATGATATTGAAGTTTGGCTTCCATCAGAAAATAAATATCGTGAAATTTCATCTTGTTCATCTTGCTCTACATTTCAAGCTGTACGAATGAAATCTAGATACAAAAATTCAAAAAAGGAAACGCTTTATGTTGGAACCTTAAATGGAAGTGGATTAGCTATTGGCAGAACTCTGATTGCTATTCTAGAAAATTATCAGCAAAAAGATGGTTCAGTTACAGTTCCAAAAGTTTTGAGACCTTATATGAATAATCTTGAAAAAATCTCATTGAATTAAAGTTGTTTTAATTTAATAGATGGTATAAAAATTCAATTTTAATTAAGGAGTTTTATGGAAAGTTCAGGAATAGGTCAATTTATACCTCTTATACTAATTTTTGTTATTTTTTACTTTTTCTTAATAAGGCCTCAACAAAAAAAGGTTAAAGAACACAAAGCTATGGTGGAGAATTTGAAAAAAGGAGACAAAGTTGTTACTTCAGGAGGGATAACAGGAGTTATCACAAGAGTTGTAGATAATGACAAGGTGGAAGTTGAAATTGCAGACAATGTAACTGTAGAAGTTATAAGGGGCACTGGTATTCAAAGCCTAATGAATTCTCAAGAAGTTAAGAAATAACTTTCATAATATTAAAGTGTTATATTTTTCAAAATTTAGAATAATTTTTATTATATCTATTTCTTTGTTATTTATTTTTATAGCATCTTCAAATATTTTAAAATTTAGCAATTCATTACTTAATAAAAAGATTAATCTAGGTTTAGATTTACAGGGAGGATCTTATCTTCTTTTGGAAATTGATAATACCCCTGTAATAGAACAAAAATTACAAAATTTTACAATAAGTTTAAGAAATTATTTTAAAGATAAAAATATAAGAATAAATAATATAAAATTAGATAATCAAAAAATTTTATTTTCAACTAATCAGAAAAATAAACAATTTATTTTAGAAACTTTTACAGATGAAGAAAGTGAGTTAAACCCTTACTATCCAAGATTTAAGTCTCATCAATTAGAAATTTTTGAGGAAAATAATTTTTTTATTGTAAATTATTCTAGACAAGGTCTAATCGAACTTAAAACATCTTCTCAAGATCAAGCTTTAGAAATAGTAAGGCGAAGAATTGACGAAATAGGTACAAATGAACCAAATATTCTGAAGAGAGGTAACGATAGAATTTTAGTTGAATTGCCAGGATTAGACGATCCCATGAGAATAAAATCTTTACTAGGTAAAACTGCAAACCTAACTTTTAGGTTTGTTACGAATAACGCTGAGGACTCTTTTGGAGCTGAAAAATTAGAATATGAGGATGAGTCTGAGGAAGCAATGGTAAGTAAAAGAATAATTCTAAGCGGTGAAAATCTTTTAGATGCTCAACCAAGGATGGATAGTGAAACTAACGAAACTGTTGTAACTTTTACACTTGATAGAGTGGGTGCAAAAAGATTTGGTAAGGCAACATCCACCGGTATTGGAAAACAATTGGCTATAGTTTTAGATGGCAAAATTATAAGCGCTCCAGTTATAAGAGATACAATTGCAAGTGGTTCAGGACAAATTAGTGGTGGATTTACTTTTCAATCTGCAACAGATTTAGCACTTTTACTTCGATCTGGTGCATTACCTGCACCCTTAAATATAATCGAGGAGAGAACTGTTGGTCCAGATTTAGGTCAAGACTCAATTAATGCAGGTTTGATTGCTTTAATAATTGGTTTTTTTCTTGTTATTCTTTTTATCTTTGTGAAATATAAAATATTTGGTCTGATTACTAATTTAGCATTAATTTTAAATTTACTTTTTTTGGTTGGTATTTTAACAATTTTTGAGGCAACATTAACTCTTCCTGGAATAGCTGGTATAATTTTAACCGTTGGTATGGCAGTTGATGCAAATGTTCTAATTTTTGAGAGAATTAAAGAAGAATTAAAAAGTGAAAGAAATAATCTTATAGCATTCGATAGTGGATACACAAAATCTAGAACTGCAATTTTAGATGCAAATATAACGACATTATTAGCCGCGATAATATTGTTTTTTATGGGATCTGGGCCGATTAAGGGATTTTCTTTAACGTTAGGTATAGGGATTTTTACAACACTATTCTCAGTCTATTTTATTGCAAGATTGTTAACTGCTTTATATGTCTCAAAGAATAAAGAGAAGGGTAATTTGATTTAAATGATAGCGTTTAATAAATATTATAATCGTTTTAATATACTTTCAATTTCTTTGGTTACTATTTCTTTATTATTATTGATTTTTAAAGGACTTAATTTTGGTATTGATTTTAAGGGTGGAACATTAATTGAGTTAAGATCAAATGATCAAAAAATTACTACCTCATCTTTAAGAGATAGCTTAAATCAAATGAATTTAGGAGATGTTTCGGTAAAAAATTTTGGAAATAAAACAGATTTTTTAATCAAGTTTGAAAATAATAGTAACAAAAATGTAATTGAGGAAATCAAACTAAGTTTAGATAAATCTTTTGGAAATAATTTTAGTTTTAGAAGAGTTGAAAAAGTTGGTCCTAAAGTAAGTTCAGAGTTGTTGAAATCAGGTGTTATAGCAATATCTGTAGCCTTAACTCTCATGCTAATTTATATCTGGATTAGATTTGAATGGCAGTTTAGTCTTGGTGCAATTTTAGCGTTATTTCATGATGTTATAGTCACTTTAGGTTTATTTTCATTACTAGGGCTAGAAATAAATTTATCAATTGTTGCAGCTGTATTAACTATAGTTGGATATTCCATGAATGATACCGTTGTAATATATGATAGAGTAAGAGAAAATCTCAGAAAATATTCAGATATAAAAATTTTTGAATTAACCAATACGTCTATAAATGAAACTTTATCTAGAACTTTAATTACCTCAATTACAACTTTATTAGCATTGTTATCAATATTCTTTTTTTGGTGGTGAAATTTTAAAAGGTTTTTCTTTAGCAATGATCTTTGGAGTAATTTTTGGAACTTATTCATCCATATATATTGCAAATCCTATTTTAGTTAGATTGAATGTTTCACAAAAAACAGTATTGAGAGAAGAAAGTAAAAACTAATATAAATTTTGTGCAGTTACCATTGTAAAAAGCATCGGTAAAGATAATACAGTATTTGTTCTAGAAAATAACATTGCAGTTTTAGCAGATTTTATTTTTACCTCATCATTACAATTTACGATTCCTAGAGCCCTTTTTTGATTAGGCCAAATAATAAACCAAACATTAAATGCCATAATGATTCCTAGCCACATCCCTATACCAACAGCTGAATGTTTTGCAATCCCAGAGCCAATACTCAATGTCATAGCTCCAATTAAATAATTATTCAAATGCGCTAAAATCAATCCAGTTAAAACCGTTAATAATGCTGCCCATCTAAAGTAAAATAACGCAGCTGGCGCAATTATTTTGTTTATCGCAGGCTTTTGTTCATCAGGAATAATTGCCATATTTGGAATTTGAATAAAATTAAAATACCATAATAAACCAATCCACATAATTGCAACACTTACGTGTACAAATCGACATAGAGAGCTCCAAAAAAAAGTATCAAAAACAAATCCTCCATTTAAAAAAAATAATAATAAGAATATTAAAATTGTAAGAGCAATAGAAGTGTGAATAGTTTTTGATAAAGATGACAATATTTTAACCATATAAAATTATATATCAAAAAAGAAATAAATATAATATAAATATGGATATATTAAATTATAGGAAATTATATGAACTTTACTTTACCAAAATTAGATTACTCTAATGACGCACTATCACCCATAATGTCTGAAGAGACATTAGATTTACATCATGGAAAACATCATCAAACTTATATTACTAATTTAAACAATTTTATAAAAGATACTGATTTAGCAAATAAATCTTTAGATGATATAATTTTGGAAAGTTATAAAGATAAATCTAAAGCTGGTATTTTTAATAATGCTAGTCAACACTGGAACCATAATCTTTTCTGGAAGTGTATGAAACCAAATGGTGGTGGAAAATTACCCTCGAAACTTGAAAAAAGAATTATTTCAGATTTTGGTAGTGTTGAAAAATTCAAAAAAGATTTTAAACAAGCTGGAATAACCCAATTTGGTTCTGGATGGTGCTGGTTGGCTATTGATAATGGTAAACTGGTTGTTTCAAAAACAGCTAATGCTTCAAATCCTTTAATTGAAAATATGAAACCAATTTTAGGCTGTGATGTGTGGGAACATTCTTACTATATAGATTATAGAAATAGAAGACCCGAGTATTTAGATAAGTTTGTAGACAACTTAATTAATTGGGAATTTGTTGACTCTTTACTTGATTAGTTAAGAATTTAATTCTCTAACTTTTTTTGCATGCATAAATGATTTGATACATTGATATACAAAAATTAATCCTGTAATAAGCATCATTAACTTTGATATATCTGCCCAAATATTGTCAAAAGCATTTCCAATTATCAGAGCTCTTATAAAATCTAAACCACCAAGAAAGATAATTAAACCCATGATAACAACAATGTGCATGAATAATTTTTTTCTTGAGGAAAATTTTATTGAGAAAAAAGATAAAATCAAAATTGGAAGTCCTAAAATTGAGGGTATATAAGATGTAAATGAGTCACTTCCACTAATAAAACTTATTAAAACACCCCATAAAACTAAAAATAATCCATAAAAAATTGACAATTTTTCTATCGTCAACCCAAATATTTTATATTCATTATTATTTTCATCCATAACTATGAATATTATACTTTCATTTTTTTTTTTAAAGAGATTTTGTTAAACACTAGTGACTTAATAATGGTTTTAAGAATTTTCCTGTATAACTAGAATTTATTTTACAAACTTCTTCCGGTTTTCCCTCTGCGATAATTTTACCTCCTTTAACACCTCCCTCAGGACCCATATCGACAATATAATCAGCTGTTTTTATAACATCTAAATTATGTTCGATTACAACAACTGTATTACCTAAAGCCACAAAAGTATGAAGTATTTCAAGTAATTTTTTGATATCGTGTTGATGCAAACCTGTAGTTGGTTCATCAAGAATATACATTGTTCTACCTGTCGATCTTTTAGATAATTCTTTAGCTAATTTGATTCTTTGAGCTTCACCTCCTGATAATGTTGTTGCTTGTTGACCTATTTTTATATAGCCCAAACCGACTTTTTTTAATGTCAGTAATTTTGTTTTAATATTAGATATATTCTCAAAATATTCACATCCTTCATCAACAGTCATATTTAATACGTCAGCGATACTTTTATCTTTAAATTTAATTTCTAAAGTTTCACGATTATATCTTGTACCTTTGCATTCATCACATTGAATATAAACATCAGGTAGAAAATGCATTTCATATGTGATAACACCATCACCTTCACAAGCTTCACATCTTCCGCCTTTAACATTAAATGAAAATCTTCCAGGCTTGTATCCTCTGGATTTTGATTCTGGTAAATTTGTAAACCAGTCTCTGATTGGACCAAAAGCACCCGTGTACGTAGCTGGATTTGACCTCGGTGTTCTTCCAATAGGCGATTGATCTATATCAATTATTTTATCAACTAATTCAGTACCTTTAAATCCTTTAAAAGGTTTTGGAATTTTTCTAGACTTGTTATTATTTAAAGTTAAGTTTAAAGCGTTATAAAGAGTTTGTAGCACTAAAGTTGATTTACCACTTCCTGAAACACCCGTAACACAAGTTAAACTCCCTAATGGAATTTTAAGATTTACATTATCTAAATTATTTCCTGTAGCACCCGTGATCTCTAAGAACCTTCCATTTTTTGCTAGTCTTCTTTTCTTTGGAATTTCAATTTTAAATTTTTTTGAAAGATATTTACCTGTAATACTATCTTTATTCTGAGTAATTTCTTTAAAGGTTCCTTGAGCAACTACTTGACCTCCATTGTTACCTGCTTCTGGTCCAAGATCGATAATATGGTCCGCATTCTCCATAGTCTCAGTGTCATGTTCAACCACTATTACTGTATTACCTAGATCTCTTAATCTTTTTAAGGCATTAATTAATTTTACATTATCTTTTTTGATGAAGTCCTATAGAAGGTTCATCTAAAACATATAAAACTCCTGTCAGACCAGAACCTATTTGTGATGCTAATCTTATTCTTTGTGCTTCACCTCCTGATAAAGTACCTGACTCTCTCGAAAGTGTAAGGTAATCTAATCCAACATTTAATAAAAAATTAAGTCTCTCATTTATTTCTTTTAAAATATGTTCAGCAATTTTTAATTGTCTTTTATCTAAATTATCCTTCAAATTTTCAAACCACTTAGCTGCATCTAAAATTGATTTTTCAGTCACTTCACTAATGTGTAAGCCATCAATTTTTACACAAAGGGCTTCATCTTTTAATCTATGACCATTACAACGTTCACATTTTGTATCTGATTGATATTGAGATATTTCTTCTCTTTTCCAATCACTATCGGTCTCAAGATATCTTCTTTCTAAGTTATTAATAACGCCCTCAAACGTTTTTTTATGCGAATATTTTTCATATCCATCATCATAGGTAAATTTTATTTCCTCATCATCAGAGCCGTAAAGTATGATATCTTTTATTTTTTTTGTTAATTTTGACCACTTTTCATCAAGAGAAAAACTGTAATGCTTAGCCAATGACGCCAAAGTTTGCGCATAATACAATGTTGTTGTTTTCGCCCATGGTTCTATTGCACCATCACTTATACTTTTTTTTTCATTTGGTATAACTAAGTTTGGATCAACATTAAGTTTCACACCTATACCTTCACACTCCTCACAAGCTCCAAAAGGACTATTGAAAGAAAATAATCTTGGTTCTATTTCTTCAATTGTAAATCCACTTTCAGGACATGCAAATTTAGTTGAAAAAATTAATTTCTCTAATTTTCTAAATTTTTTTGGTAATGTTTCATCTTCGTATTCAACAAACAAAAGACCGTTTGATAAATTTATCGAAGTTTCGATACTTTCTGCTAATCTATTACCCAAAGATGAATTAAGCACTATTCTGTCAACTAATATCGAAATATCATGTTTTAACTTTTTATTTAATTCAGGTATTTTTTCTATATCATACAAAATATTATCAATCTTAATCTTTCTAAAACCTCTTTTTTTGTATCCTAAAATTTCTTTTTTATATTCACCCTTACGTCCTCTTACGACTGGAGAATAAAGGTATATAGTAGCTTTTTTTGGCAACTCTTTAATTCTATCTACAATTTGACTGATTGTTTGTGACTTAATTGCCTTACCTGTAAATGGTGAATATGGTGTACCTGCTCTTGCGTACAACACTCTCATGTAATCGTAAATTTCAGTGACGGTCGCAACTGTTGATCTTGGATTTTTTGATGTATTTTTTTGCTCAATTGATATAGCTGGACTTAATCCTTCTATAAGATCAACATTTGGTTTTTTCATTTTATCCAAAAATTGTCTCGCGTATGCTGAAAGGCTTTCTACATATCTTCGTTGACCTTCAGCGTAAACTGTATCAAAAGCCAATGATGACTTTCCTGATCCAGACAAACCAGTTATCACAACAAATTTATCCTTTGGAATTTCCAAAGAAATATTCTTAAGATTATGTTCTTTAGCCCCCTTAATAAGTATCTTTTTAATCATATTTTTTGTTGCTTTGACTTAATAATATTAATATTCAGAGTAAAATTGTGATATAAAACTAATTAACAAATTAAACAATTAATAAAATATTATGGCTGGAAGTTTGAATAAAGTACTTTTAATAGGTCGTTTGGGCGCAGATCCTGAAATAAAACAAATGGTTAATGGTAAAAGTGTTGCAAGACTTAGCCTTGCAACTAGTCAATCATGGAAAGATAAAAATACAGGTGAGAAAAAAGAAAAAACTGAATGGCACCGTGTAGTTGTATTTAATGAGGGGTTGGTAAATGTTGTTCAACAATATTTAAAAAAAGGAGCTCAAATTTATATTGAGGGACAATTAACAACACGAAAATGGAAAGATGAACAATCTGGTCAAGATAAGTATTCAACTGAAATTGTTATTCAAGGATATAATTCTTCACTTACAATGTTAGGTGGGGGTAATTCAGGTGGAGGAATTTCAAATGATAATTCCCAATCTTCTATGAGTAATAATGAAGAAGTTTCTCAAATATCCAACGATATGGATGACGAAATTCCTTTTTAATTTCTATGCAAAAAACCGAAACTCCAAAAGATAAAAACATAAAATTGATATCAATGCATGATGAGATGAGCTCATCTTATCTTTCATATGCAATGAGTGTAATTGTAAGTAGGGCTCTTCCAGACGTAAGAGATGGTCTAAAACCAGTCCACAGAAGAATTTTATATGCCATGTATAAAGGAGGATATGATTGGTCAAAACAATTTAGAAAATCAGCTAGAATTGTTGGAGATGTAATAGGTAAATATCATCCACATGGTGATCAATCTGTTTACGATGCTTTAGTAAGAATGGTGCAGGATTTTTCAATGAGTTTACCACTTGTAGATGGACAAGGAAATTTTGGCTCTATAGATGGTGATCCAGCTGCTGCTATGAGATACACTGAAACCAGGCTTTCAAAAGTGTCTCAATTTTTAATAGATGATATTGAAAAAAATACGATTAATTTTAAAAGTAATTATGATGAAACTGAAAAAGAACCATCAGTTTTACCAGCACAATTTCCAAATTTATTAGTTAATGGAGCAGGGGGAATAGCGGTTGGTATGGCAACAAGTATTCCACCGCATAACTTAGGTGAAGTAATAGATGGAACTTTAGCTTTGATAGAAAATAAAGAGATTAAAGTAAAAGATTTAATGAAACATATTCCAGGACCTGATTTTCCTACTGGTGGTGTTATTATTGGAAAAGATATTATTAAACAAGGTTATAACAAAGGAAGAGGATCATTTAAGATAAGGGGAGAAATTTCAATAGAAAGTTTAAAAAACGGAAGAGAAAGACTTGTAATTACATCGATACCTTATCAAGTTAATAAATCAGTATTGAATGAAAGAATTGCTCAATTGGTTAGAGAAAAAAAAATTGAGGGTATTAAAGATATAAGAGATGAGTCTAATAGAGAGGGCATAAGAGTTTCTATAGACTTAAGAAATGGTGTAGAACCAGAAACTGTAAAAAGACAATTATATAAAAATACTCAAATAGAAAGTTCATTCGGCTTTAATACTTTAGCAATTGTTAATGGAAAACCTGAGACTTGTAACTTAAAAGATTTTTTATCAAACTTTTTAAGTTTTAGAGAAGATGTAGTAATCAAAAAAACTAAATTTGATTTACAAAAAGCAGAAGAGAGAGCTCACGTATTAATTGGATTGTCTGTGTCAGTAGAAAATTTGGATAAGATTATTAAACTTATCAGAAGTTCTAAAAATCCGGAGGATGCAAAAAAACAAATTTTAAAAACTAAGTGGAAAATAAATAAATCACAAAAAATGATTTCTTTAACTGAGAATAAAAAAATAAAAGGTTTGTATTCTTTATCAGAAACTCAAGTAAATGCAATTTTAGAATTAAGATTGCAAAAATTAACAGCTTTAGGAATTAATGAAATTGAAATTGAAATTAAAAAATTAGCAGAACAAATTTCTAGATTTAAAAAAATTATTTCTTCAAAAAAAGAATTATTAAAAGTAATAAGTGAGGAACTTAAAAATATAAAAGATAAATATTCGTCACCTAGAAGAACCAAAATTATAGATGCTGTTTTGAACTATGATATTGAAGAAACTATTCAAAAAGAATCTGTCTTAATCACTGTAACTTTGCAAGGATATATTAAACGTGGCTCTTTAAATAAAGTAAAAACGCAAAAAAGAGGAGGAAAGGGTAAGACGGGTATTACAACACGAAATGAAGACTCAGTAGTTCAAACCTTATCAGTTAACACACACACATCAGTTTTATTTTTTTCTACAGAGGGATTAGTCTATAGAGTTAAAGCATGGAAAATACCCGAAGGGTCTGCTGCATCTAAAGGTAAGTCCTTATTCAATATTCTACCATTAAAAAATCACCAATCTATAAGCTCAATCATGCCTTACCCCGAAAATGAGTCTGAGTTAAAAAACTATCAAATCGTCTTTGCAACTTCTCAAGGTAAGATAAGAAAAAACAGTTTAGATGATTTTTCTTCAATCAATTCATCAGGTAAAATTGCCATGAAACTTGATACTAATGATAAAATAGTGGGAGTAAAAATTTGTAAGGAAGATCAAGATATAATTTTAAGTACTAAATTCGGAAAATGTATAAGATTTGAGTCAAAAAAACTTAGAATTTTTAAAGGTAGATCATCTAAAGGCATTAAAGGAATCGTGTTGGCGCCAAATGATGAAATAGTTTCTTTATCAATAATTGATAATGATAAAAAAACTATAAATGGAAAATCTAAAGATGAAAAATCAGAAATTAAAGCTAAAGAAAAATTTATTTTATCTATTACAGAAAATGGTTATGGAAAAAAAACATTACATACAGATTATCGTGTTACCAATAGAGGCGGAAAAGGCATAATAGGAATTGTTAATTCACCAAGAAATGGAAATATTTCATCCTCCTTTCCAGTATTTGAGGGTGATGAAATTTTGATATCTACCAACAAAGGAAGAGTGATAAGGGTAGCGGTAAAAGAAATTAGAACTGCAGGTAGAAACACACAAGGAGTTAGAATTTTTAAATTATCAGGAGACGAAAAAGTTGTTTCAGCATCTAAAATAGATGATAACTTGGTTTGATGAACAATAAAGTTGCAATCTATCCTGGTACATTTGATCCAATAACATTTGGCCATATTGACGTTATAAAAAAGGGTTTAAAACTATTTGATAAAATAGTTGTTGCTGTCTCAGACGTTGAAAATAAAAGTTATCTTTTCTCATCAAACGAAAGAATAGATATTGTTAAGAAAGCTTTATTTGATGATTTAAGATTGAATAAAAAAAAAATTATTGTTATATCGTTCACATCTTTGACTACTGATTTGTGTAAAAAATACAAATCATCTATTATTTTAAGAGGGTTAAGGGCAGTTTCTGACTTTGAATATGAATTTCAATTAGCAGGTATGAATAGAAAATTAAACAATAATATAGAAACTTTATTTTTAATGTCTGATGTAGAAAATCAAATTATATCCTCAAAATTTGTTAAAGAAATTGTCAAATTAAATGGAGATATAAAAAAATTTACTACAAAAAATACAATTAAATCTTTAAAAAAAAAATATGAATAAAGTATTTATTAAAACAATAATATTATTTTTTTTAATAACCAATCAATCATTATCAGAGGAGAACATTATGATTTTAAAATTAAAAGATGGAGATGTAAAAATAGAATTATTCGAGGATGTGGCACCTAACCATGTTAAAAGAATAAAAGATTTAGCCAATTCAGGAAAATATGACAATGTAGTTTTTCACAGAGTTATTGATGGATTTATGGCGCAAACAGGAGATGTAAAGTTTGGTAAATCTGACTCGAGTGAATTTAATTTAAGAATGGCTGGTATGGGTGGTTCAGAACTTCCTGATTTAAAACAAGAATTTAACAGCCTTCCACATGATAGAGGCACATTATCAATGGCAAGATCATCTGATCCAAATAGTGCTAATAGTCAATTTTTTATATGTTTTAAACCAGCTCCTTTTTTAGATAGACAGTATACCGTATTTGGAAAAGTTATAGAAGGAATGGAATTTGTTGATAAGATTAAGAGAGGCGATGAAAATAATAATGGTGCAGTTTCTGATCCTGATAGGATTATAAGTTTTAAATCTCTCTAATTTTGAAATGGCATTAAAAAAATTTGCCTTTAAAGTTTTAAAAAAAGATAATTTTTCAAGAACTGGAATAATCGAGACACATAGGGGCAATATACATACTCCTGCATTCATGCCAGTTGGAACTCAAGCTACAGTAAAAGCTTGCACAATAAATGATATAAAAAAAACTGGTTCAGAAATAATTTTAGGAAACACCTATCATTTAATGATCCGTCCTGGAGCAGATAGAATCAAAAGTATTGGTGGTTTACATCAATTTATGAATTGTAGTTTACCAATTTTAACTGATTCAGGAGGTTTTCAAGTTATGTCTTTATCAAAATTAAATAAAATTGATCGAGAAAAAGGTGCAATTTTTAATTCTCATGTTGATGGAAAAAAATTTTGTTTAAGTCCTGAAGAAAGTATTAAAATTCAATTAGCTTTAAATTCAGATATTGTAATGATTATGGATGAGTGTCCAAAAAACACTAAAGACTACAACTTAATTAAAGAGTCTATGGAATTGTCATTAGACTGGGCCAAAAGATCAAAAAGATCTTTTGGAAAAAACCCACACAAAGGACTTTTTGGTATAATTCAAGGAGGTTTATTCAAAGATCTTAGAATTCATTCTTTAAAAGAATTATTGAAAATAAGTTTTGATGGATATGCTATTGGTGGTTTGGCTGTTGGAGAGACACAAAGTGAGATGTTTGACGTATTAGATGGTATCAAAAATGAATTACCACCAGATAAACCACATTATCTTATGGGAGTAGGAACTCCAGCAGATATCTTGGGGGCAGTTAAAAGAGGCGTAGATATGTTTGACTGTGTTTTACCTAGTAGATCAGGGAGAACTGGTCTTGCTTTCACCTGGAATGGAAGAGTAAACATTAAAAATAATAAATATCAAAATGACAACTCTCCTCTCGATAGTAATTGTAAAAATTTCGATTTAAACAAATATTCGAAAAACTATCTTAATCACTTATTTAACACTAATGAAATTTTGGGCTCAATGCTATTAACACTTCACAATATAAATTTTTACCAAGAATTGATGTCAGCAATAAGAGATAATATAAATAAAGGCACATTTGAGGAATTTCACGATAAATACATAGATAAGTTGCAATAAAAACAATTTGTCTCACAAAATCTTATTTGAAATATTAAAATAATTCTGTATACACAACCTCATTAATTTGATGAATTAGGGCCGTTAGCTCAGTTGGTAGAGCAATTCCCTTTTAAGGAATGGGTCGATGGTTCGAGTCCATCACGGCTCACCATTTCTTTGTTATGATTTAATAATAGGTGGATATTCTAATGTAATTTCTGACATCCATTCGTTTATCTTTTTAATTCTATTTTCAGCAGATGGATGAGTACTCATAAACTCGGGTGGTGATTTTCCTTTATTAAACTCTTTCATCCTTTCCCAAATTTTTGGTGTTTCTCTTATGTCATAGCCAGATAAAGATGAGAATATCATACCCAAATAGTCTGCTTCGCTCTCCTGCTTTCTATTAAATGGATTCATTATTCCAAGTTGTGATAGTAGCCCAACTGTATTCATACCAGTGGCTCTATTCACTTGTGATAATTTTCCACCAGTAAAAATATCTAGTAATTGCGTTCCAGTATTTAATAGCGCTCCTCTGCTCGCTCTTTCTACGGAATGTTTAGCAACAGCATGTGCAATTTCGTGTCCCATTACTGATGCTAAACCGTTAGTATTTTTTGTTACATCAAAAATTCCTGTATATACCGCAATTTTACCACCTGGCATACACCAAGCATTTCTTACTTTCTTATTATCAATCAATATATACTCCCAATCAAAGTTAATAGTTGGATCATCTAATTTAGCTTGATAAAAATACTCACTAATAGAATTTTCCATTCTTTTACCTATTTCTTTAATTTCATTAAGTGATTTCTTATCATCACTCATTTTTTCTCTTTCTTTAACTTTTTCAAATATTGCAGCTGCTTGAGCATTTAACTTTGACTCAGGGATTATCTTTAATTGGCGTCTTTCGGTTATAGGAGCAGTAGCACAAGAATTTAGTATAAAGCCACAACAGCCACAGCCAACATACGATAAAAATTTTCTTCTATTCATTTTCTAATAACATTGATATTATATTTCCTGATGAATCTAAATAATAAAATTTTATTATTCCTTTTCATATTGGCAATTTTTTTTGTAATCTATTCAAGTTTTAAATAAAATATGGCAAAAAACAAAAAAAAGAAATCACTCACATTAATTTTAAGAAATTATTTCATTACTGGAGTAGTTGTATTAATTCCAATAGGTTTTACTTTATATTTAACAAAATTTATCATTGGTATTTCATCAAAAATAATTCCTGAGAATATAAACCCTAATAATTATTTACCATATGCAATTCCAGGCATAGAAATTCTAATTTCTATAATATTTATTACTATCGTTGGTGGCTTATCATTATCTTTTTTAGGTAAACGAATACTCAAGATAATTGATGATTTATTCAAAAGAATTCCAGTTCTAAGAACAATTTATTCAGCAATAGTTCAAATGACTGAAACATTTTCTAATAAAGATGATAGTGGCAAAAAAAGTGTTGTTTTAATAGAGTATCCTAGAAAAGGTGTTTGGGCTGTTGGTTTTGCGACTAAAGAAAATAAAAGTGAAATGGCTGAAAAAACTAATAAAAAATTGATCAATGTTTTTGTTCCAACTACACCTAATCCTACAAGTGGTTTTTTACTTATGTTTCCAATAGATGAAGTTATTTATCTTAACATGACATTTGAAGAAGCATCTAAGTTTATTGTGTCAGCCGGAACGTCTACAGGTAAGAATTAAGCAATATCATTTATAATATCTGCTCGATCATATAATTTTATTAACGGTTTAAATCTGCTTATGTCCTCATTTTCACTTTCAATTCTTTTAATTTCTTGTTCAGCTAAAATGAATAGGTTATGGTTATGAATTGGATCGGCCAATTTAAAGTTTTTAATTCCACTTTGTTTAAAACCTAGAATATCACCAAAACCTCTTAATTTCATATCTTCTTCTGATATTTTAAATCCATCATTAGAATTCTTTAATATATTGATTCTTTTTTTTGCATTTTCACTTAAATTTGATTTAAACATTAATATACACGATGACTCTTTATTACCTCTTCCAACTCTGCCTCTGAGTTGATGTAATTGAGATAAACCAAATTTATTTGCATTTTCAATTATTATTACATTTGCATTTGGGAAATCGATACCAACTTCAATAATTGTAGTTGAGACTAAAATTTTAAAATCATTCTTTAAAAACTTATTCAAGATTATTTCTTTTTCTTCAATAGTGGTTTTTCCATGAAGTAAAAAAACTTGTTTAGGAAATAATTTTTTTAGAAACTCAAATTTCTGTACTGCTGAAGAGTGATCAATTTTTTTAGACTCTTCAATTAATGGACAAACCCAAAAGATCTGATTACCTAATTTGATTTCTTTATTTACAAACTTAATTATATCATCAATCTTATTTTCAAGTTTACTATAAGTTTTTACTGGTTTACGAATATTTGGTTTTTCACGAATAATTGAAAGATCCATATCTCCATAAATTGTCATAGTTAAAGTACGCGGTATTGGTGTTGCTGTCATTAAAAGAACATCGCAATCTTTCCCAGCCTTATCAGATAATTTTTTTCTTTGATTTACACCAAATTTATGTTGTTCATCAATCACTATTAATCCGAGTTTTTTAAATTCAACTTTTTTTTGAAATAGAGCATGAGTTCCAAAAATTATATCAATTTGTTTTTTTAATAAACGATCTAATATATCTTTTTTATCTCTATATGTAGATTTACCAGAGAGTAATTCAATACTTATGTTTTTAGGAAATATTTTCTTAGCTAGTAGAAAATGTTGTCTTGCTAATATTTCTGTAGGTGCCATCACCGC
>CACPEI010000010.1 GCA_902632875.1 uncultured Pelagibacteraceae bacterium | reverse complement strand
AGAGATTTACTGTTTGGAATTAAATCAGATATTAAGGAGACTGTTAAATTAAATTCAAGAAAAGATCTAATAATTTACTCATACAGAGTTGCTGGAACTGTCGGATTAATGATGGCAAAAATTTTAAAAGTTAGTAAAAAAAGTTCACTAAAATCAGCTATTGATCTTGGAATAGCAATGCAGCTCACTAATATATCAAGAGATGTGATTGAAGACTTTGAAAAAAATCGTTCTTATATAAATAAAAATTTTCAGGAAATTTCATCAACTATCAATCTTGCTGAAACATTTTATGAAAGTTCATTTTATTCTATCAGGGATATACCTTTAAGTTTCCGTTTTTCTATTTTAGTTGCTAGAAGAGTTTATAGAAAAATAGGACATAAAATTCTTAACAAAAAGAACTTTGATGATTACCAAAATTCTGGAAAAGTATATGTTTCAAACACTGAAAAAATCTTAGAGACTTTTCTCTCAATTTTTGACTTAATTAGATTATCATTCCATTATAAAAAAAGTGATCAAATACTTAATGAGCATAATTTGATTTATGAGGAAATAAATTTAGATGAAAGAATTTGATTATATCATTATTGGAGGAGGGTGTGCTGGTTTATCACTTGCTTATGAATTAGAAATTAATGAGAAATTAAAAGATAAAACTTTAGCAATTATTGAGCCAAGGCAAGAATATAAAAGAGATAAAACATGGTCTTTTTGGAAAGTAGTGCCCCATAATTTTGATGATTGTATTATAAAAAGTTGGGATAATTTCTCAATCAACATACCAAATAAAACAAATTACTTAGAATGCAAGGATTATCCATATCAGAGTATTGATAGCGGTTTGTTTTATGAAAAAATAAATAATAAATTAAAAGAAAATAAAAATATTCATTTTTTTAAAGATTTAAAAGAAATTAACACACGAAATTCGTTTATCTTTAATAGTGTGCCAGATATTAAAAAAGATTATCTAGACCTTTGGCAACATTTTTGTGGTGTAGAAATTGAAACTAAAAATAATGTTTTTGATGATGGAATTTTTAATCTTATGGATTTTGATTGTGATCAAAGAAATAGTGTTCATTTTTTTTATACTCTTCCTTACTCTAAAAACAAAGCCTTAGTGGAAACAACATGGCTTTCAAGAATGAACGACAGCTCTCAAAAAGATTATGATCTACAAATAAAAGAATACATTGATAAACACCTAAAAATTAAAGATTATAAAATCACATACAGAGAGGAAGGCGCGATCCCTCTCTTTTACCCAAAATTCAAAAAAGAAAAAAATAGAATTAATATTGGAACAGCAGGAGGTATGACCAGATTAAGCACTGGTTATACTTTTTTAAATATTCAAGAACACAGTCGATATATTAGAAAAAATATTGAAAAGATTTCAATTAATAAAAAATTTGAAATAAATAAAAAATACCAATTTTTAGATGATATTTTCCTTCGTGTTCTAAATAAAAATCCAGAAAAAATGCCCAATATATTCTTTAACATGTTCAAGACATCGCCTAAGACTATTGTAAAATTTTTATCTAACAAAAGTAATTTTTATGAAGATTTGACTATAATTTTAAAAATGCCAAAATGGATTTTTATCAAAGCTTTATTTTACTAGACTTAAATGAATATTAACTTAAAAAAAATTAATCTTAATCATTCTTTCATTTTTTTTTTATTTTGTAATATTTTTTCTCTAATTCTATTTAAATTTAGTAATTTTATACTATCACCACTATTGTGTTTATTTTTAATTTTAGTTATCGGCGTATCACATGGCTCTTTAGACCACTTAAAAGGAGAGAAACTTTTTAAAATTTTAAAAATAAATAATGTTTCTCTTTTTTATTTTACATACACATTAATAGTATCTATTGTGATAGTCTTTTGGATTTTAAGTCCTTCTATTTCATTAATAATATTTTTATTTGTTGCCTCATACCATTTTGGAAAAGAAGATACTCAATTTTTAATTATTAATGAAACATTTTTAATTCAAATATTATATTTTTTAAAAGGAAGTCTAATAATTTTAGCACCTATTTTTTTCCATTTTGATGAAACTATATCTTTATTTAAATTATTACTTGTTGATAATGAAAATTTTTACTCCAGTTTGGGGTATATAGAAAATAACAAATTAATACTCTTGGGAATAATTATAAGTTCTATTGCAAGTATTATTTTGTTCGTAAAAGAATTCAATTTTAAGAATTTAACTATTTTTTTTGATTATTTTTCTATTTTGATCCTAAATTATTATCTATCACCTTTAGTCGCGTTTACTGCCTATTTTTGTTTTTTACATTCAATAAGACATAGCATTTCATTAATAGATGAATTAGATAGTGATAATATTAAAAATGGCTTGAAAATTTTTATAAAGAAAGCACTACCACTAACTATTTTAACTGCTTCTTTTTGTTTAATATCTTTATATTTACTTAATTATAAATATGATTTTAATAGTTCAATTATTAAAGTCATTTTTATAGGTTTGGCGTCTTTAACTTTTCCGCATATATTGCTGGAATATTTAATTGAAAAAAATGAAAAACAAAGAAATTAAAATACTATTATCTGCTCCAAGAGGTTTTTGTGCAGGTGTTGAAAGGGCGATTGAAATTGTAGAAAAAGCTATACATAAATATGGTGCTCCAGTTTATGTACGACATGAAATTGTTCATAACAAATTTGTAGTTGATGACTTAAAAAAAAAAGGCGCTATATTTGTGGAAGAACTAGAAGAAATAAAAGATAAAACAAGACCTGTAATATTTTCTGCACATGGTGTCCCAAAAAAAGTTCCCTTTGATGCTGAAAATTACAAGATGACATACGTTGATGCTACCTGTCCATTAGTATCTAAAGTTCATAGAGAAGCTGAAAATCTTAATAAGATGGGTTATCACTTAATTCTTGTTGGACATCAAAATCATCCTGAGGTAATTGGCACAATGGGACAATTACCAGAAGGATCAATAGATCTCATTCAAAATGAGGAAGAGGCTAAAAAGTATAAATTTGAAAAAGGTAAAAATTTTGCATTTGTTACTCAAACAACTTTATCTGTAGATGATACAAAAGGAAGACATATGTTATGCTACAACAAATAGACAAATGGCTGTAAAAAATATTGCAAAAAATTGTGATATGTTTTTTGTAATAGGAAGTAGAAATTCCTCAAATTCAGTAAGGCTTGTAGAAGTTGCAAAAAAATCAGGTTGTCTTAACGCTCACCTTATTCACTCTCAAAGTGAAATACCATATGATCAAATTAAAAATTCAAACACTATTGGAATTTCCTCTGGAGCCTCTGCACCTGAAATACTTGTAGAAAACTTCATAGAAAACCTAAAAAAAAAATTTAGTGTCTCCATAGATGAAGTGGAAATAATTAAAGAAGATGTTGTTTTCAAAATTCCTAAAAAATTAAATTAGATGGCCGTCTATACCAAAATTAATAAAAAGGATTTATCCTTTATAAATAAAAAATTTGATATTGAAAATTTTCAATATTTCAGAGGAATAAAACAAGGTATTGAAAATACAAATTATTTACTCAAATCAAAAAATAAAAAGTATATTCTCACTATTTTTGAAAAAAGAGTTTTAAAAAAAGAAATACCTTTTTTTATGAAATTAATGGATCAACTAAATGATCTAAAGATAAAATGTCCAAAACCACTTAAAAATCGTGATGGAAAATATCTATTTAAAATAAAGAATAAGGTCGCTTGTGTAGTTTCATTTCTTGATGGAAAGGATAAAAAAAATCTTAGTTTGAAGAATTGTTATGATATTGGAAAAACTGTCGCTCAAATGCACTCATCCTCGAAAAAAATAAAATTGTTTAGAAAAAACTCAATGAATATAAAAAATTTAAATCCATTATTAAAAAGTATTAAATTTAAATCAAAAAAATTCATTAATTTAGAAAAATTTCTCAAAAATAATTTTAGAGAAATTAAAAATAAATGGCCAAAAAAATTGCCTAATGGAATAATACATGGTGATCTTTTTATCGATAATATTTTTTTTAAAAGAAATAAGATTTCTGGAATTATAGATTTTTATTTTGCTGCAAACGATTATTTTATGTATGAATTAGCGATATGTATCAACGCTCTTTGTTTTGATAAGAAAAAATCAAAATTTAAATTAAATAAAAAAAAGGTTAAGAATTTAATTAAAGGATATGAGAGTATTAAAAAATTCTCTATTATCGAGAAAAAATCATTAAATATTTTATGCCGTGCTGCTGCAATGAGATATTTTCTAACAAGACTTTACGACTACACAAATACTCCAAAAACTGCTTTGATAAAAATTAAGGATCCAAGAGAATATTATCAAAAATTGATAATTCACAATAATTTAAAAAACTATAGGGATTATTTAGTTTAATGATTAAAATTTATACTGATGGTTCATGTCTTGGTAATCCAGGCAACGGTGGTTGGGCAGCAATAATATTGTACGAGGGGGAAAAAATTGAAATCAAAGGAAATAAAAAAAATACCACAAATAATCAGATGGAATTATTAGCACCTATAGAGGCTCTTAAAAAGATTCCAAAAGGAAGCAAAGTTCAAATTTTTACTGACTCTAAATATGTAAAGTCTGGAATTACAGAATGGATACATAACTGGAAAAAAAATGGATGGAAAACTGCTAACAAAAAAGATGTGAGTAATAAAGCACTTTGGACAGAATTAGATCTACTTAATAATGAGTTTGAAATAAGTTGGAACTGGGTAAAAGCACATTCAACGGATGAATTAAATAATGAAGTAGATTTACTTGCTAGAGATGCTGCCGACTTGTAGTTGGGCACTTGGCAACGGTACTGCCCTACCTAGATTAGATTATTTAATAAGTTCTCTGCTGAGGTTAAACCACATTCTTTAGTTTCTTTTTCAACATGAATATTAACTACTATAAAATTTTCAATTACCATTAAATAACGATTTGACCTAATTCCCATTCCTTTTGCATTACGATCAACTTCCGCACCAATAGCTTTAGTAAATAGTAAATATGGATCTGATAACATTTTAATTTTATCTCCAGTATTATTAATCTCTCCCCAGCCATTCATCACATAAGGATCATTTACTGATAAACAAAATATATTTTGTATTCCTTTTGCTTTAATTTTATCTGCATTTGCTACAAAGCCAGGTAAGTGAAGTTTGGAGCAAGTTGATGTAAATGCGCCAGGTAAACCAAACAAAACAACCTTACCATTGCCAATAGTTTCTCTTAATTTGCTTTTTTGAGGTTCTCCATCAATAAGTTGAAAAATTTCTGTATCTGGCAGTTGATCTTTTATATTAAGTTTCATATCGAATTCATCACATATTTTTTAACTTTTTCAATATCATTTGACAGAAGTTCAAATTTTTCTTTTTTGTCATTAACATATTTAAGGCTATCTGGTAAATTTTCAGTTTTTGAAATTGCATCTTCTATTGCTTTTGGAAATTTGCATGGGTGTGCAGTTGATAATACAACGCAATTTTTTTCCAATCCTAATTTTCTCACAGCACCAATACCCACTGCAGTATGTGGATCAACTACCATCTGATGCTCATCATTGATAGTTTTTATCATTTCAACAGTTTGGTTTTCATCAAGCATTTCAGATATAAAATTCTTTTTGATTTTATCTAGATCATGTTTTTCAATTTTATAGGTATTTTTTTTTATTTCTACCATTACATCTTTTGTAACTTCTGAGTTACAATCTTTTACGTCATATAAAAGTCTTTCGAAGTTACTTGCTATTTGTATATCCATACTTGGGGTATTTGTTTCCTCAACTTTCTTTTGACTATAATCACCACCAGATATAGCCCTGTGCAGTATGTCATTTTTGTTTGTAGCTACGATTAGTTTATCAATTGGAAGACCAAGTTTTTTTGCTAAGTAGCCAGCGTAAATATCACCAAAGTTTCCTGTTGGAACAGAAAAAGATAGCGGTTGGCCGTTTCCAACTTTAAAGTAAGCGTAAAAATAATACACTGATTGAGCAATAATTCTTGCCCAATTAATTGAATTTACACCCGACATATTAATTGTTTTAGAAAATTTTTCGTCATTAAACATTGCTTTTACTAAATTTTGGCAATCATCAAAATTACCCTCTACCGCAATATTAAATACATTGCTCTCTTCATGAATAGTCATTAGTCTTCTTTGCACAGGTGAAATTTTATTGTTGGGGTGTAATACAAAAACATTTAAATTATTTTTTCCCTTTAAAGCGTCTATGGCGGCTGCACCAGTATCCCCTGAAGTTGCTACTATTATATTAATTTTTTTCTGGTCATTGCCTAAATGGTATTGATAAAAATTACCTATTAATTGCATTGCGATATCTTTAAAAGCAAGCGTGGGTCCGTGAAATAGTTCTAATACTTTTAAATCTCCTAGGTCTGAGATTTTAACAACATCTTCAGATCTGAAATTTGAATATGATTTTGAAATTATAGAGATTAGGTCATCTTTAGACATGAAATCTCCTATGAATGGATAAATTATTTCAGCCGCTAAATCATTGTAACTAAGGTTTTTTAAATCATCTAATTCATCTTCTTTAAATGGTTTAATCGATTTGGGTACAAATAGCCCTCCATCATCTGCCAAACCTTTGAGGAAAACGTCTTTAAAAGTAAAATTTTTATGATTATTTCTTGTGCTTACGTAATTCATTTAATAATTTTTTTTTCTAAAATATAGATACAGCAAAAGAATTGAAATCGCTAACGAAAACCATGTCATTGCATATTTTTTATGATTATTAGAAATATTAGCTGTAATTTTTTTCGGTTTAGGCAGCTGATAATTTCCATCAAGATAAATAATATATTTTGAAAATCTTTTACCAGTAAATTTTAAGATATCTTCTCTATTTAAACTAAACCAATAATTTTCTTTAAGATCATTATCTGGTTTAAAAATATTTTTTCTTCCCTGAATTTTAATAGTTCCAACTATGTTGGTTTGGTCAATTATATTTATCTCTGGAGTACCCTTTTTTTCGAAAGGTATCCATCCTCTATTAAGTAAATAATTTTCACCATCAATTGAAATTGGATTTAAGACTTCAAAACCAGGTGTTCCTGAATCATTCAAATTATATAAGTAAATTTGTTTTTCAAAATCTATACTACCTGATGTTTTGATTTTTAGATAATTTGCTTTATTTGATTGTGTAAGTTCAACTGGAGGATTTTTTAGAGAATTTTCAATTTCTAAAATGAGATTATTTTTCCAATCTAATCGTATTATCTGCCAGGTACCTAACGCAATAAAAACTAATATAAAAAATATTATAAAAACTGAGAATAAAAATTTATGTTTCAAGATTCAAATTTAGCTTCCCCAAATATATATCGCAGCAAATAAGAAAAGCCATACTACGTCAACAAAATGCCAATACCATGCTGCCGCCTCAAAACCAAAATGATGATCTTTATTAAAGTGACCTAATTTTCCTCGCCACAAACATACAGCTAAAAAAATTGTTCCTACAATAACATGAAAGCCATGAAATCCGGTTGCCATATAAAATACAGATCCATAAATGTGATCAGAAAATGTAAATGTTGCATGATGATATTCATATGCTTGCAGAGCCGTAAAACAAACTCCAAGAATTACTGTCAAAATCAAACCATTAATAAAACTTTTTCTATCATCTTCTAAAAGTGCGTGATGTGACCATGTTACAGTAGTTCCTGACAATAATAAGATCAGTGTATTTATTAATGGAATATCCCAGGGATCAAAAGTTTCAATATCTTTTGGAGGCCATACATTTCCAACAAATTCATTTGGGAAAAGACTTATGTCAAAATAAGCCCAAAACCATGCAACAAAAAACATTACCTCAGATGCAATAAATAATGTCATTCCGTAACGATGGTGTATTTGAACTACAGGTGTGTGATGCCCTTGGTGTTCTGCCTCTATTACTACATCTCTAAACCACATATACGCACCGTAAATCAATAATGCAAAACCTAAGTACATTCCCCACGATACATCGCTATGAAGATAATAAACTGAGCCTAAAGCCAAAACTAAGCAAGAAAAAGAGACATAAATAGGCCACGGACTTGGGTCTACTAAATGATAATCGTGTTTTTTTTCAGCTGACATTTTTTCGAATTATGATTGTTTATAGTATTCTGTCGAGAAAAAAGTATACGACATAGTTACATCCTCTAAATTTTTTACAGTTGGATCGTTAATCATTTCAGGGTCTAAATAAAAGGTCATTACATAAGTTGCCTTTTCACCGGCTTTAAGTTCTTGCTTTTCAAAACAAAAACAACCTAATTTACTGTAATATTTTCCAAAACTTGTAGGCGAAACATTGAAGCTTGCCACACCTGCAGTTGGCTCATCGCTATAGTTTGTTACCTCAAACTCAATTTTACTCACTTGACCAACTTTAACATCAATAACATTTGATTTTGCCTTAAAATCCCAAGGTAAGTTGTTTACATTAGTGTCAAACCTTACACTTACAATTTTGTCTAATACTATTTTTGGAGCATTCTTTGACACTTGTGTAGTGCCACCAAAGCCTGTAACTTTACAAAAAAGATCATAAAGTGGTACAGCCGCATAAGACAGGCCTAACATTAGAACAAAAATTCCTGCTAACAGTAGTGGAGTTAATTTTTTTTTCTCAATCATATACTTCTATCAAATACTCCGGTGTTGTATAAAGTAAAAAAGAATAAAAAAACCATAAAAGCAATTATTGCTAATGCCGTTAGAATATTTTTTCTTTTTGTCTTTTTGTCTGGTGTTATCATATAATTTTATCTATTAAAAAAAGAACAAAAACTAAAAATAAGTAAAGTATTGAGTAACCAAATATAGATTTTGCTTTCTTTGGGTCAAATTTGTTTTTTTTAAAATTGTAAAGCTCATAGCATAAAATATTATAATAAAATGTTAATAATAATGATGGAATTAAAAAAGTTAAACCAACAAAACTTATATAATATGGAAAAATTATAACAGGCACCATTAATAAAGAATATATAAATATGTTTATTTTTGTGCTTTCAATACCATTAGTTAATGGAAGCATCGGTATATTTGCTTTTTTATAATCATCAGATTTGTACAGGCTCAAAGCCCAAAAATGTGAAGGTGTCCAAAAAAATATAATTAGAAAGAAAGCTAATGGTTCAATTGAAAGTGATCCGGTAGCAATTGTCCAACCAATCACTGGAGGAAAGGCTCCAGCAGCACCTCCTATAACAATATTTTGGGGAGTTCTTCTTTTTAACCAAATTGTATAAACAAAAACATAAAATAAAATTGTTAAGAGTAATATTGAAGCAGAAATTCTATTTGTAAAGTAATCTAAAGCTATTACAGAAACTATTGATAAGGTAACACCAAATATTAAGGCCTGATTTCTATTTATCTTACCAGTAGGGATTGGTCTTAAACAGGTTCTTGACATTAATGCATCAAGATCAGACTCATACCACATATTCAATGCTCCAGCTGCTCCAGCTCCTAATGAGACTAATAAAATTCCTATTATCGCATCTTTTGTCGAGATGATATCCGGAGCAGTTAATAAACCTACAGCACAGGTGAAAATTACCAAGGACATTACTCTTGGTTTCATTAATTTAAATAGTTCAGAAAAATTAAATAAATCTTCTTGGCTTATACTACTTTTTTTCAGCCTTGAATTATTCATTTTTTATAAAACTCTTTTTTAGCTATGCGATTTTTGTGTCCCTTGATCATCCTCAAACTTTGGTAACTCTTCAAAAGTATGAAAGTTTGGTGGAGATGGAACTGTCCATTCTAGTGTTGTAGCACCCTCTCCCCATGGATTTTGAGCAGCAGCTCTTTTTTTTGCGAATGCATAAATTAAATTAATAAAAAATACTGCTAGTCCTGCAACCGCAATATAAGAACCAATTGAAGATATGTAGTTCCAGCCTGCAAAAGCATCAGGATAATCAGCATATCGTCTAGGCATTCCAGCCAAACCTAAGAAATGTTGAGGGAAAAAAATCAAATTAACACCTATAAATGTTAACCAAAAATGTAAATGACCCATCCATTCAGAATACTCATAACCTGACATTTTTGAGAACCAATAATAAAAACCAGCAAAGATTGCAAATACAGCACCTAGTGACAACACATAATGAAAGTGTGCAACAACATAGTAAGTATCATGCATAGCGGTATCTACTCCAGCATTAGCCAGTACCACACCGGTTACACCACCTACTGTAAACATAAATATAAAACCTAGAGCCCACATCATGGGTGTTTTAAATGAAATTGATCCACCCCACATTGTAGCTATCCATGAAAAAATTTTAATTCCTGTAGGTACAGCAATAATCATTGTGGCAGCTAAAAAATATGCCTTCGTATCTGTACTTAATCCAACTGTGTACATGTGATGAGCCCATACAACAAAGCCCACAATTCCAATTGCAACCATAGCGTAAGCCATACCCAAGTAACCAAAAACTGGTTTTCTAGAAAATGTTGAAACAATATGACTAATCATTCCAAAACCAGGAAGAATCAAAATATAAACTTCAGGGTGACCAAAGAACCAGAATAAATGTTGGAATAAAACTGGATCACCACCAGTTTGAGCTTCAAAAAAAGCGGTGCCAAAATTTCTGTCAGTTAATAACATAGTAATAGCACCTGCTAAAACTGGTAAAGATAACAATAACAAAAATGCAGTTACTAAAATTGACCACGCAAATAAAGGCATCTTATGGAGAGTCATGCCTGGAGTTCTCATGTTTAAAATTGTTGTTATGAAATTTACTGCACCTAAAATTGATGAAGCACCTGCTAAATGTAAACTCAGAATTGCTAAATCCATTGCTGGTCCTGGCTGACCTGCTTTTGATGATAGTGGTGGATAAATAGTCCAACCACCACCAACACCTGTTTGTCCTGGAGGACCATCTGCAAATATAGACAAAATTAATAAAGTTAAAGAAACTGGCAGTAACCAGAAAGAAATATTATTCATTCTTGGGAACGCCATATCAGGAGCACCAATCATAATTGGCACAAACCAATTACCAAAACCACCAATCATTGCTGGCATAACCATGAAGAAAATCATTATAAGACCGTGACCAGTAACTAAAACGTTGTATAAATGATAATTACCACCCAAAATACCATCGCCTGGGTGCATTAATTCCATTCTCATCAAAACTGAAAAAGCTGTACCTATTACACCAGCAACAATAGCAAAAATTAAATACATTGTTCCTATGTCTTTATGGTTTGTAGAATATGCCCAACGCTTCCAACCCGTTGGAGTATGATGATCGTGTGATGCTGTTTGTGTGTACATATTATTTACTCGCTACTTTTAGTTTATTATTTTCTAATTCTTCTTTTGCAAATTTTACCCTAGCTTCAGACAACCACTCCTGATAGTCTTCTTCACTTACCACTCTCACTGCAATTGGCATAAAAGCATGTTTTATACCACAAAGCTCTGAGCATTGACCATAATAAGTCCCAACTTTTTCTGCCTTAAACCAAGTTTCATTAATTCGTCCAGGCACTGCATCCCTTTTTACTCCAAATGAAGGTAGAGCCCATGCATGTAAGACATCATTTGCTGTAATTAAAACCTTAACCACCTTACCAACTGGAACAACAACCTCATTATCAACAGCTAACAATCTTGGTTGATTTGCTTTTAAATCTTTTTCTTCAATCATATAAGAATCAAATACTAAATTTTCATCAGGGTATTCATAACCCCAATACCATTGATAGCCTATTGCTTTAATTGTTAAATCTGCTTTTGGTATTGCATCTTGTTTATATAAAATCTTAAATGATGGAACCGCCATAACAATTAAAATTAAGCATGGAATTAAAGTCCATAAAACTTCAACAGTTACGTTATGTGTTCTTTTGGAAGGATTAGGGTTTGCTGAAGCTCTAAATCTCACACAAGCATAAAGCATTAAAAATAAAACAAATACGCTTATTGCAATTATTATTGGTAATAAAAGATTATCGTGAAATGACACTATATCTCTCATCGACTCTGATGCAGCTTTTTGAAAACCTAATTGCCAATCTACAGGCTGATTAGCAAATACTTCCTGAGTTAAAAAAAGACTTAAAAATATGTAAAAAATTTTTTTCATTTTTAATAGCTATATAAAGCTCTTTTATCAAAATTACACTTTAGTTTTCGCGACAATTTATCAATTAATTACATAATTTACGATTGAAATTGTAGATATGACGGCTGTTTCTGATCTTAATATATTTTCATTAATTTTGATTGGTTGAACACCTTTAAAAGAGAGAATCTTATCTCTTTCAAGTTCAGAAAAATCACCCTCAGGGCCTATAATTATACAAACGGGTTTCTTTGTGAGTTTTGATTTATCAATTTTTTCATTATTTGAATTTAAGTCTGTAAAGATTAAATCAATTGAATTTTTTTTTAGAAAATTATCTAAATTTTGGGCAGGTTCAATTACGGGTACACTTATACGATTTGATTGTTCACTTGCTTCTATAACAATTTTTTCTAGACGCTCTTTATTTATTTTTCTTACAACTGTTCGATCGAAAATAATTGGTAAAAATTTTGTAACCCCTAACTCTGTTGCTTTTTGTATCATAAAATTCTGATAATTTGATTTGATTGGCGAAAATGCTAGCCATAATTCTCTTATATTTTCTTTTTGCCTTAGTTGTTTAGTAGTTTTAAACTTAACAATACCTTTGGCAATTTCTAAAATTATTGCCTCCCATTCTCCATCCTTGTTAAATAATGAAAAAACTTCATTTTTTTTTACTCTCATTACCTTAGTTAAATAATATGATTGAGATTTATCTAATTTATCTGCCAAGTTAACTGATAGTACATTTGAAAAAAATAATCTTATATTACTCATTTATGTTAAGTTAGTTTATGAAAAATATTAAAGCAATAATTTTTGATGCTTATGGTACGCTTTTTGATGTCAATTCTGCTGCTGAAAGATGTAAAGATAAAATCGGGGATAAGTGGGAAGGTTTTGCAAACTTCTGGAGAACTACTCAGCTAGAATATACATGGCTTCGAAGTTTGATGAAAAGACATAAAAATTTTTGGCAGATTACTGAAGATAGTTTAGATAAATCTATGAAAGCTTTTAATATAGATTCAAAAATGAAAAACGAATTGTTGAATTTATATAAAGTTCTCGCTCCATTCAAAGAAGTTCCAGAAACACTTAAAAGATTAAAAGAAAAAAATTTAAAATTAGCTATACTTTCAAATGGAACCCCTGCGCTTCTAACTCAATTGGTAAAAAGTAATAATATAGATAATTTATTTGATGATTTATTTTCTATTGAAGAAGTTGGGATTTATAAACCAGATGCTAAGGTCTATGATTTACCAATAAAAAAATATAAAATTGAAAAAAGCCAGGTGGCATTCTTAAGTGCAAATACCTGGGATGTTTCTGGTGGAGGAAACTATGGTTATCAATCTATTTGGGTAAATCGAAATAATAATATTTTTGATAATCTTGACTATAAACCTATTAATCAAGTTAAAGATTTAAGTGAACTTATAAATTTAGTTTAAAAAATAAAAAAATAATATTGAAAATCAAAATATAAAGACTATTAAAGATTAATGAAAAATATTGAAGTAAGTAAAATTATTGACCCTATTCCAGCCTCTGATGGGGCAGGAGTAAAATTAAAAAGAAGTATTGGTGTTGAACCGAATTATTTTGATCCTTTTTTAATGTTAGATGAATTTGGTTCTGAGAATAGTGAAGATTATGTTGCTGGTTTTCCACCACATCCTCACAGGGGAATTGAAACAGTTACTTATATGCTTGCAGGTGACTTTGAGCATGAAGACAGCACTGGTGGAAAAGGAAGAATGACTGCTGGTGATGTTCAATGGATGAAAACAGGAAGTGGAATTATTCACTCTGAAATGCCAGCAATGAAAGAAGGTAAACTTCATGGATTTCAATTGTGGATTAACATGCCAGCTAAATTAAAGATGAGTAAACCAGAATATATCTATATCGATGCAGATAAAATGAGCCTTCATAAAGATAACGACAAGCAAATTAAAGTTATAGCAGGGAAATTTGAAGAGGCCGAAGGACCAGTTAAAGGGCATAATGTTGAACCAATTTATTTTGATGTTGAATTAAAAAAGGATAAAGAATTCAATTTTAATCTACCCTCAACACACAATACTTTTGTCTACTTAATAAACGGTGAAATTACGATTGGTGAAAAAAAACACAAAAAAACTAAAGATAGCACTTTAATCTTGCTTTCAAGAGGTGAGAATTTAAATATTAAAGCACAAACTAATGCAAAGTTTTTAGTTATTTCAGGGAAACCTATAAATGAGGAGATAGCTAGAGGTGGACCATTTGTGATGAATACCAAAGCAGAGATCTTACAGGCTGTTCAAGATTATCATAATGGCACATTTGTAAAATAAATAATGAAATCAATTCAAATAGATAAGTTTGGTGGACCAGAAGTTTTGATTATTAAAGATGTAAAGATAGCTAAGCCTGGACCAAAAGAAGTTTTAATTAAAAATCTATCAATAGGTCTTAACTTTATAGATATTTATCATCGAACAGGTCTCTACCCTATTCCATTACCTAGTGGGATTGGTCTTGAAGCTTGCGGTGTAATTGAAGAAATTGGATCTGAGGTAAAATTATTTAAAGTTGGTGATAGAGTAACACACGCTTCAATGCCTATTGGCTCTTACTCTGAAAAACAAATAATGCCTGAGGAAAAATTAGTTTCTGTACCTGATGGTGTTTCTGATGAGGTAGCATCTTGTATTACATTGAAAGGAATTACTGCAGAATATTTGTTACATAGAGCATATCCATTAAAAAAAGGTGATAAAGTGCTTTATCATGCTGCAGCTGGAGCTCTTGGACAAATCTTATGTCCTTGGGCTAATTCTTTAGGTGCAGAAGTAATTGGAACAGTTGGTTCAAAAGCTAAAGAGGAAATTGCTAAAAAAAATGGCTGTCACCATGTTATTAATTATTCTGAAAAAAATTTTGTAGAAGAAGTTGAAAAAATTGTAGGAAAAAATGGTATTGATGTTGTTTATGATGGTGTTGGAATAAAAACATTTAAAGGTTCAATTGAAACATTAAAAATAAGAGGAATGATGGTAGCATTTGGAAATGCATCTGGGTACGTTGATACTATTGATGTTAAAAAAGATATTAATGCTAAAGGACTATTTTTTACTCGACCATCCATTGCACATTATACGATCAAAAGAGAAGAGTTAGTTGAGTCAGCAAAAAAAGTTTTTGATGCAATTTTATCTAATAAGTTTAAGGTAGAAATTTCAAAAAAATACTCTTTAACAGATGCTGCTCAAGCTCATAAAGATTTAGAGGCAAGATTATTAACTGGTCCAGCAGTTATTATTCCTTAAATTGAATATCCATATCTGAAATATGAAGCCTAAGAGCTTTGGTTGAAATTTGAATTTCAATGATAAAAAATATGATTGATATCATCATTGACAAACAACATGAGCCAAAGATTATTCTCGCAATAAAAAGTTCTTGTAAATAAAGACCAAAAACAGTTAACATATTAAACAAAAATCCAAAAGCAGCAAATAAAATGCTCAATTTTAAAACACCAATTCTCTTTTCTAAATTTATTAATTGATCTTTCCATTCAGGTGGAGTGTGTTTTTCAAATACATATTCGTCATGTATTTTTCTTATTAAAGAACTAAGCGTATGAAACCTATTTGAATATACACCCATTATAAGTGGGATAGCGGGAAACATTAAAGCAGTTACGGTATAATCAATATTCATACGAATCAGTTTGATTATCAATCTTGCCTTTGTTATTTACAAGTAAAATTTATGAACCAATTTAACTTATTTATAGAACTTACTAGATTACGAAAACCAATCGGTTACATGTTACTATTCTGGCCATGTATCTGGGGCTTAACATTGGCCTATGATTTTAATCAAAGCTTAACTACCTATTTCAAATTTAGTTTATTATTTTTATGTGGATCGGTTTTAATGAGATCGGCTGGATGTATAGTGAATGATATTGCTGACAGAAATTATGACGCAAAAGTTGAAAGAACAAAAAATAGACCAATAGCCTCAGGAAAAATTTCAGTTTTACGAGCATCTATTTACTCACTAGTTCTTTGTGGTTTAGCATTTTTAGTTTTAATAAATTTCAATATGTTTACAATTTTAATGGCTTTGATCTCGATGCCATTGGCGTTTACATACCCGTTAATGAAAAGACTGACCTACTGGCCTCAATTATTTTTAGGAATTACTTTTAATTATGGGCTGGTTTTAGCATGGATCTCTATAACTAATGAAATTTCATCAATACCAATCTTATTTTATATTGGAGCCATATTTTGGACACTTGGATACGACACAATATATGGGTTTCAAGATATTAAAGATGATGAAATTATAGGTGTAAAGTCGACATCAATTAAATTTAAAAATGATCCAAAAAAATTCTTATATGTTTGCTATTTTTTATTTATTATTTCAATTTTTATCGTTGGAATACTAATGAAATTTGGGATAATTTATTTTCTATTTTCATTTATACCTTTTCTACATTTACATTTCTTTCAAATAAAAAAATTAAATTTTAATTCTCCTGAAAACTGTCTTTCTAAGTTTAAGAGTAATAATTTTTTGGGACTTTTGATTTTAACGAATATATTAATTGGAAAATTTTTTTAGTTTTAAATGAATAATTCGAAAATTTATAAGCGACTATTTAAAGATTATACAAGTAAACATCTAATGAGTATTTTGTTAGCTGCTTTTTTTTCAATAATTGTAGCTGGGAGCACATCATCTATTGCTTGGCTTTTAGATCCTGCAATAGAAAAAATTTTTATTGAAAAAAACCAGACACTTATTTTTTTAATTCCTCTAGCTATAATTATTGCTTTCACAGCTAAAGGTATTTCTCTGTACCTTGCAAAATTACTGATGATTAGGGTTGGTGAAGAAGTAAAAAAAGAAATGCAAACTAACATGCTTAATTCATTTATTAAGGCTGACACAGAATTAATGGAAAGTAATCATTCAGGAAAATATATCTCAAATTTAAACTTTGACGTTACACAAATAACAAGAATGTTGTCGGAGGCTTTTTTAGTTCTATTTAAGGATGGTTTAACACTTATAGGTCTTTTAATTGTAATGTTTATTCAAAATTGGAAATTATCATTGATAGCAATGATTATGATTCCTCTTGCATCAATAACCGCAAAAGTTCTGGGTAAAAGAATGGGTAAAGTTGTAACAGAGGCTCAGGAAAAATCAGGAGATTTAAACAGATATCTTATTGACCTTTTTAAAAATCACAAAATTATAAAAATTTTTCAAAGAGAGAATTTTGAAAAAGAAAGATCTGAAAAATTTGTTAATGATCTTAAGGAGAAAACAATCAAAATTGCTTCAGTCTATATTAGATCTACACCAATTATGGAATTTTTAACTGGAATTATGATTGCCGTACTTATTTTTTACTCAGGGAAATTAATCATAAATGATGAACTTGGAATTAATAATTTTTTTTCTTTTTTAGCTGCTATGATGTTAGCTTATCAACCGGTTAAAGCGCTAACTAAAGTCAATATTGCCATCAGCCAAGGATTTTCTGCAGCCAAAAGAATTATTCCAATTATTGACGCAAAAAGTGAAATACTCTCTAATGACGAAAAAAAAGAACTAAAGATTGATGAGGGTGAGATTAGTTTTGAAAAAGTTTCATTTGCATACAAATCAAATTTAAATAATCAAGTACTACAGAACATAAATTTAGATATAGCAGGAGGAAAAATGACCGCTTTAGTCGGTCATAGTGGATCAGGAAAATCTACGATATTAAATATGATACCAAGAATTTACGATCCGTTGGATGGGAAGGTAGAAATTGATAACCAAAATATAAAAGAGATAAATTTAAATTCTTTACGAAAACAAATTTCAATTGTTGATCAAAATACAACATTATTTGATGATACTGTTTTTAATAATATTAAATATGCAAAACCTGATGCAACTGACGAAGAAATCTATAATGCGGCAAAGCTTTCTATGTGTGAAACTTTTATTAATAATTTTAATGATGGTTATAAAACAAAGATTGGTGAAAACGGAGTAAGACTTTCAGGTGGAGAAAAGCAAAGATTATCTATTGCTAGGGCATTTCTTAAAGATAGCAAAATAATTCTTCTGGATGAGGCAACTTCATCTTTAGACTCAGAGACAGAGGAACAAATTCAAAAAGCTCTAAATGATTTAACCATTAATAAAACGACAATTGTAATTGCGCATAGATTATCAACTATTCTAAGTTCAAATAAAATTTTTTTAATAGATGGAGGGAAAGTAATTGTCTCAGGTAAACATGAGGAACTTTTAGAGAAATCATCTAATTATAAAAATCTTTATGAGAAACAATTTAAGAATAATTAATGTATTTTGTTTACAATATATTGGGAATAGTAATTACATTAATATCTCCTTTAATAATTCTTTATAGAATTTCCATTGGAAAAGAGGATTATAAAAGATTTAAAGAGAGATATTGCATTTATAAAAAAACAAACACTGAAAAGAATCTCATTTGGTTCCATGCTGCAAGTGTTGGTGAGTTAATGAGTATCATTCCATTGATCAAACGGTTTGAAAATGATAAAAAAATAAAAAAAATTTTACTTACAACCACTACAACCAGTTCTGCAAATATTTTTAAAAAATTGAATTTTAAGAAAACTATCCACAAATTTTTTCCTCTAGACACAAATATTTTTTCAAAAAAATTTGTTGAATTTTGGAAGCCTCAATTAGCAATATTTGTCGAGTCTGAGATATGGCCAATGATGTTTAAAAATTTAAATCAGATGAAAATTCCAATAATTCTTATTAATGCAAGAATTACAAAAAAAAGTTACAAAAGATGGAATAATTTAAAAAAATTTTCCCAAGACGTATTTGGTAAAATTACTTTGGCTTTGCCTCAAAATATAGAGTCTAAGAAATACCTCAAATTGCTTGGGGTAAAAAAAATTATTTTGAGAGGTAATTTAAAATTTTTTGGGGAGAATAATAAAAATTTAGATTTATCAAATATAAAAAAAAAATTAAAAGGAAGAAGCTTGTGGTGTGCAGCTAGCACTCATTACAATGAAGAAGTAATAATTGGTCACCTACACAAAAAACTTAAGACAAAGACTAGAAAATTACTAACAATAATAATTCCTAGGCATATAAATAGATCTAATGAAATAATAAATAATTTGGAAAACATAGATCTAAAAATCCACAGGCATTCATCTAATAATAAAATAACTGATGAAACTGATATTTATTTAGTAGATACATTTGGTGAAGCAAAAAAGTTTTACACTTTATCAAATATTACATTTATGGGGGGATCACTTATCCCTCATGGTGGTCAAAATCCTCTAGAGCCTGCACGATTAAATAATTTTATCTTACACGGCCCCCACATAAACAATTTTAAAGAAGTATATAATTATCTTAATAAAATGCGAATGACATCATTATTTAAAAAAATGCCTAAAATTGAGAAGTTAATATTAAATAAACTTAATAAAAAAATATCAAACACTATAACAAAGAAAATATATTTAATCGGAGATACAATACTTAAAAATAACCTTTCAGAGATATATAAATATATTAAATGAAAATTTTAAGACCAGCATTTTGGAAAACTAAAAACATCATATCATTCATTTTATATCCTATTAGTTTAATTTTATTGTTAGTAATAACTTTAAAGAAAAACGTAAAACAAAAAAAATTTAAAATTAAGACAATTTGTGTAGGAAATATTTTTATTGGTGGTACAGGAAAAACCTCCTTATCAATAGCAATTTTAAAAATTGTTAACAAAAAATTTAAAACCACTTTCATTAAAAAGAAATATACAGATCAATTAGATGAAAAAAAGCTACTAACAAAACACGGCAACGTGATTTTCGCAGATGAGAGAATTAAAGCTTTAAGTATAGCTCAAAAAAAATATAAAATGGCTATTTTAGATGATGGTCTACAACAAAAAAATATCAAATATGATTTAAAAATAGTTTGTTTTAATTCAACAGAGGGTATTGGGAATAAATTTATTTTACCTGCGGGGCCTTTAAGAGAAAAATTCAGTGAGATTAAAAACTACGATCTTGTATTTATTATTGGTGACAATCCAGATAGAAAATTTATAAACAAAATTAAAACAATTAAAGAGAATTCAAATATTTTTTTTGCAAATTATTCTGTATCAAATTTATCTAAATTTAATTTAAAAAAAAAATATCTTATTTTTTCGGGAATTGGTAATCCGCATGAATTTGAAAATACTTTGCTTAAAAGTAAATTCAAAATTGAGAAAAAAATAATTTTTCCTGACCATTATAATTATACCGAAAAAGATTTGAAAATGATAAAGGATTTGGCTAGAAGAAAAAAATTAGA
>CACPEI010000009.1 GCA_902632875.1 uncultured Pelagibacteraceae bacterium | reverse complement strand
TCTTAATGCTTTCGGGAAAGTTAAAATTAAGGATACACTTAACGATCAAATAATTTTTTCTGATAAAGTTATTTATATTAGGAACGAGGAGAAGATAATCACAAAAGGTGAAACAAAAGCAATAATTGATTCTAATTATAATTTTTTATCAAGAGATGTAACATTTTTAAGAGGTAAAATGATTTTATCTTCAGAAAATAAATCTACTTTAACTGATAAAAATTTAAACCTTTATGAATTTAAAAATTTTGAATATCTCATTGATAAAAAAATTCTTAAAGCAAATAATTTAAGAATAACCACAAATTATTCAAAATCTGAAGATCAAAAAGATATTTATGAATTTGAAAGTGGTTTTTTTAATCTTGAAAATGAGAATTTCATTGCCAAAGATACTAAAATTAATGTTAAAAAAAATATTTTTGATAATACTGATAATGATCCAAGAATTCAGGGTGTTTCATCAAAAAAAGAAGGTGATATTACAGTTATCAATAAGGCTACTTTTACAAGTTGTAAGATAAGGGAAGATGATAATTGTCCTCCATGGAGTATTAATGCACAAAAGATTACTCATGATAACCAAAAAAAGCAGCTTATATACAAAAATGCGTTATTAAGATTATATGATATCCCAGTATTATATTTTCCAAAATTTTTTCATCCAGATCCATCTGTTAAAAGGCAAAGTGGTCTACTTCAACCTAGATTAAATAACTCACAAACTTTAGGGTCTTCTTTTTTATTACCATATTTTCATGTTCTATCAGATAGTAAGGATATAACTTTTAAACCCACAATATTTGATAGTGATATTTACATGTTTCAAAATGAATATAGAGCAGAAGAAAAAGACTCTTCTTTTATAATTGATCTGGGACATACTGTTGGCTATCAATCATCTAAAGATAATAAGAAAAAAAGTATAGCTCACATATTTTCAAATTTTAAATTAGATCTTGGTTTAGATAAGTTCAATAAGAGCAAATTAGAGGTTTCTCTAGAAAAAGTTACAAATGATACTTATTTGAAAGTTTTTGAGTCAAGTTTAATTGATATTGATAAAAAAATTAAACCATCAAGTCAAAGTCAGTTAGCATCGAATTTCAAATTAGACTTGAGCCATAATAAATTTAATTTTGAAACTGGAATGTCCTCATATGAAACTCTTGGAGGATTAAATAGCGATAAATATCAATATATCTTGCCGTATTATGAGCTTGATATCCCACAATTAAAAACAAATGAATATGGAAAATATAGTTTTTCATCTAGTGGAAGTAATAATCTTAAAAATACAAATAATTTAAGCTCTTCAATAACAAATAATTTAAATTTTATAACAAAAGATTTTATTTCTTTTAATGGAATAATAAATAAGTTTGGAATTTATTTTAAGAATACTAACAAAGTAGGAAAAAAAGTTTCAACTTTAAAAAATAATCCACAAGTTGATTTAATGACAATATTAAACTTTGAAAGTAACTACCCTCTGATAAAAATTGATGATAATTATTATAATTCTTTAATTCCAAAATTATCTTTTAGGTTAAATCCAACTGATATGAAAAACTATAAAAATGAAGATAGAAAAATAAATACAAGCAATATTTTCTCTATCAACAGATTAGGCTTAGAAGATACATTTGAGGAAGGAAAATCTCTTACACTTGGCTTTGATTATAGAAAAGAAGCCTTAAACGACATTAACAAATTCTTCAAATTTAAAATAGCGTCTGTTTTGAGAGACACAAATGAAGAATTTATCCCATCTAATAGTACCTTAGGTCAAAAAAGTTCAAATATTTTTGGAGCTTCTAATTTAAATTTTTCAAAATATTTTAATTTAGATTATAATTTCGCACTTGATAACAACCTAGAAACCTTCGAGTATAATTCAGTAGGTTTAAATTTCAATTTTGAGAGAATTTCATCTAATTTTGATTTTATTGAAGAAAATGGAAAAATGGGAGACTCAAACGCTTTAGAGAACATAACTACAATTGATTTTGACGATAAAAATTATTTAACTTTTAAAACTAGAAGAAATAGAAAAATTAATTTAACTGAATTTTACGACTTAGTTTATGAATATAAAAATGATTGTCTCACAGCTGGAATAAAGTATAAAAAAACTTATTATCAAGACAGAGATTACAAACCAAAAGAGGATTTGTTATTTACAATTACTTTATATCCATTAACACAATATGAGCAAAAAGTTGATGATAATTTATATAATTAAAAAATGTTTAAACAAAAATTAGTTTTTTTTACAATTCTAATAATTTCTTTTTTTCCTGTAAATGTTTTTTCAACAGAAAATAAAATTTTACTAAAAATCAACAATGAAATTATTACCTCGGTAGATGTCCTGAATGAAATCAATTTCATATCTACTGTAAATAAAAATACTGTTAAAATCTCCAAAGAGGAATTATACAAAATTTCACTTAATTCTTTGATAAAAGAAAAAATAAAAAAAATTGAAATATTAAAAAATTATAAATCTATAGAAGTTGAACAAACCTTTATGAAAGAGTTAATTACTTCCGCTTATAAAAGATTAGGATTTAACAACCTTGATAATTTTAAAATACATTTAAACAAAAATAACATCAGTTTTGAAAATTTTAAAAATAAAATAGCTATAGATTCTCTTTGGAATGAAATTATCTTTTTCAAATTTCAAAAAAAAATCAAAATTGATAAAGACAAATTAAGACAGCAATTAATTAAAAAAAAAGATCAGATAATAAAATCATATCTGCTGTCTGAAATCGTATTTAATGTTGAAGAAAAGTTAAATTTTGAGATTAAGTATAATCAAATTAAAAAAGATATTTCAGAGAAAGGTTTCGACAATAGTGCATTGATTCATAGTATTTCAAATACCTCAAATTCTGGTGGTTATTTAGGTTGGATTAAAGAGAATTCTTTAAACTCTAAATTACAAAAAAGCGTATCAAGACTTAATATAGGTGAAATTACTGAGCCAATATTAATACAGGGTGGTTTTTTAATTTTAAAATTAAATGATACAAAAAAAATTAAAAATGAAATTGATATAGATAAAGAATTAAAAAAATTAATTACTAAAGAGACAAATCAACAACTAAACCAATTGTCAAATATATATTTTAATAAGGTTAAAAAAGAAATTCAAATAAATGAAATCTAAGCCAATTATAATTGTTTCAGGAAATCCTGATAGCATTTTTTTTGAAATTTTTATAAAATCAATAAAATCAAAAAAATTTCTGAGCCCACTAATTCTAATTTCAAATTATAAATTATTACTATCCTATATGAAAAAGTATGGTTTAAAAAAAAAAATTAGATTTCTTTATTTAAGTAATCTAAAAAAAATTAAATTAGATAATAAAAAAATTAATTTAATTAATATTGATTACGATCATAATTCTAAATTTTCATCATATAATTATATTAAAAAATCATTCAATATTGCTTTTAAATTGATAAAATCGAAATATAGCAATAAATTTATCAATGGACCAATAAACAAGAATGATTTTCTTAAAAAAAAATTTCCTGGAGTAACTGAGTATATTTCGAAAAAGTTTAATAAGTCAAAAACTGCGATGCTTATATATAATAAAGATATATCCGTTTGTCCTATTACAACACATCTACCAATTAAAATGGTTGCAAGAAAAATATCTAGAAAAATTATATATGAAAAGATTCATTTGATAGATGATTTTTTCAAAAAAAATTTTAAATATAAACCCAAAATCGCCATCACAGGTTTAAATCCACATTGTGAAAGTATTTTAAAAATAAATGAGGATAAAACAATTGTTGCGCCAGCCGTTAAGATTTTAAAAAAAAGGGGTTTTAGTATTTTTGGTCCATTTTCCGCAGATACAATTTTTTTAGAGCAAAATAGAAAGAATTATGATGTTGTTGTAGGGATGTATCACGACCAAGTATTAACTCCAATTAAAACGTTAAAAGAATACGATGCAATAAATATTACATTAGGATTGCCCTTTTACAGAATTTCTCCAGATCATGGTCCAAATAAAAAAATGATAAAAAAGAATACCTCTAATCCACTAAGTTTACTTAGAGCGCTAGAATTTCTAGATAAAAAATGACTTTTGCAAAAAAGAGTTTAGGTCAAAATTTTTTGATTGATGAAAATATTATTAATAAAATTTCAAGTTTAATAAAAATTGAAGATCAAAATATTCTTGAGGTAGGGCCTGGTACAGGCAACCTTACTAATGCTTTGTTAAAAAAAAAACCAAAAAAATTTTATGTAATTGAAAAAGATGATAATCTAGCAAATCTTTTGAAAAAAGAATTTAAGGATAAAATTATTGTAATAAATGATGATATACTTAAAGTGAATGAAAATAATTTATCTAATGAAAAATTAATAGTATTTGGAAACCTACCTTATAATATTTCTACTGAAATATTATGTAAATGGATAATAAATCTTAATGATAAAAAAATATGGTTTAGAAATTTTATATTAATGTTTCAAAAAGAGGTGGCAGATAGAATTTTGTCCGAATATAATTCCTCGCATTATGGACGATTATCAATAATAGCAAATTGGAAATTGAATATTAAAAAGATTATTGACATAAAACCAAATAGCTTTTCACCTAGACCGAAAATTGATAGTTCTTTGTTATTTTTTTCTCCAAAAAAAAATTTTTTAAAAATCAAAAATCCTAAAAATTTGGAAAAAATAACTAGAATTTTTTTTAGTCAAAGAAGAAAAATGATTAGAAAACCATTTAATCAAGTATTTTCAAATGACATTAAAATAGCAAAAAAACTTAAAATCGATCTTAATTTGCGACCTCAAAATCTTACTAATAATACTTATTACGAATTAGCTAATGAATATGAAAAATTAAGAAGTTAATTTATCAATATGTGATCTAATATAATCAGAGTCATAGTCTTTAGATCCATTATTTATTTCAGCTTGAATAAGATTGTAAATTTTTGAATAACATTTTTCTAAATTTTCGTTAATTACAACATAATCATAGTTTATCCAATGTAATACATCTCTGCTAAATTGTTTCATTCTCTCAGTCGCTATCAATTTATCTTTCATATCTCTGTTCGATAACCTTTCGAAAAGTACCTCTTTACTAGGAGGTAAAATAAAAAAAGTAATTAATTTATAATCAAGTTTTTTATTCTTAATTTGATCTGCACCCTGCCAATCTATATCAAATAAAATATTTTTACCCTTGTTCAATTTATCAATTACGGGTGTTCTTGTTGTGCCATAAAAATTATCAAACACTTTAGCGTACTCAAGAAACTCCTCGTTTTTGATTAATCTTTTAAAATCTTGCTCTGAAACAAAATAATAATCTTTATCAGGCTTTTCATTTGGCCTAGGTTTCCTTGTCGTGTGAGAAATAGAGACCTCAAAATTATTTAATTTTGAAAGTAAACTTACTAATGTTGTTTTTCCTGCTCCTGAAGGAGAGGATAGAATTATCATAGTCCCATCATTATCAGTGGGCATCTTGATATTTAATTTGCTTTTCCTTCAATAAATTTTACAGCGTCCCCAACAGTTAAAATTTTTTCAGCTTCGCTATCAGAAATTTCTGATCCAAATTCTTCTTCAAAAGCCATCACTAATTCAACTGTATCCAAACTATCTGCTCCTAAATCATCGATAAAGCTTGACTCCTCAGTTACCTTTGCTTCATCTATTCCTAAATGATCTGCGACTATTTTTTTTACTTTGCTTGAAACATCTTCTGACATATTGATCCTTTATTGTTTTAAATTCTTAATAGTTTAAAAACATCTTTTGTCAAGCCATATACATGCCTCCATTAACATGAAGTGTTTCACCGTTTATATAATTTGATTGTTTTGAAGCTAAAAAAAGAACTGCATTTGCAATATCTTCAGGCTCTCCAAATCTAGAGGAAGGTATTTTAGATAATAAAATTTCTTTATACTTTTCATCTATCTTGTCCGTCATTGCTGTTTTAATAAAACCTGGAGAAATGCAATTTATATTAATATTTTTTTTTGCATATTCAATTGCTAAACTTTTTGACATCGCAACTATTCCAGCTTTTGAAGCACAATAATTAGCTTGTCCAAGATTTCCAGTGTGGCCAACTATTGAAGTAATATTGATTATTTTTCCAGATTTATTTTTTAACATCTTTTTAATTGCAAATTTACTTAACAAAAAAGTTGAGTTTAAATTTATATCAATTACTTTTTTCCAATCATTAAAGTCCATTCTTATTGCTAAATTATCAATTGTAATACCAGCATTATTTACAATACAATCTAAATTACCATCGAAATGCGATACCGCATTTTCAATAAATTCCTCTATTTTGTCCATTTGTGAAATATCAAATTTTAATATCTTAATGTTTTTAAATTGAGATTTCAATTCATCTAATTTTTCACTTTTGGTTCCGGATGCTAAAATATTTGCTTCATAATCATTCAATTTTTTTACAATTGAATTTCCTATTCCACCAGTCGCTCCAGTAACAATAATATTTTTATTTTTTAAATCATTCATATTTTTAATTCTTTTATATCAATCTCTTCATTTATTGAATTTATTTTTACATCTTTACTTATTCTTTTAACTAAACCTGAGAGAACTTTTCCTGGACCAATTTCAATAAAATGGTTTATACCATTATTTATCATATAATTCACGCTCTCTCTCCATCTTACTCTATTTTCAATTTGATTAATCAATAATCTTTTTAATTCAACTAAATTAGAAATTTCTTTTGCAGTAACATTTGATATTAAAGGAGTCTTTGCTTCCAAAAAATTTGATTTTTCAATTTCTGATTTCATTATTTCAGTTGCTTTGTTCATTAATTTGCAGTGAAAAGGTGCACTTACAGGAAGTTTTATATTTTTAATTGAATTGGATTTTAAAATTACAATTAATTTTTCAAGATCAAAATTTTTTCCACTCAAAACTAATTGACCATTTGAATTATCATTGGCTATTTCAACTTTAAAATTATTTTTATTATCCTCTAAAATTTTTTCTATTTTTTCTAAATTTGAACCCAATACTGCTAACATCCCCCCTTCTCCATTTGGAACAGCATTTTGCATTGCCTCACCTCTTAATCTTAAAAGTCTAATTGTATCTGAAAAACTTATGTATCCTGCACATGATAAAGCAGAATATTCTCCAAGCGAATGTCCTGCAAAATATTTAGCTTTATTTAGATCTAAATTAAATTCTTTTTTAATGACATTAAATATTGAGTAACTTATCAAGAAAATTGCAGGCTGTGTATTCACAGTGAGATCTAATTTCTCCTTTGGTCCATCCAAAATAATTTTAGATAAAGAAAATCTAAGCGCATTATCCGCTTCTTTGAATAAATCTTGAACTAAAGAATATTTTTCAAAAAATTTTTTTCCCATTCCAACTATCTGCGATCCTTGACCTGGAAAAATTACTGAAAACATCTCAAAAAAAACCTATTTTTTTTATTTTTTGCTATTGATATTGAAGATTTATAATAGTATATCCTCGTTTTTTATTAAAGAATTTAAATGAATTTATACGAACATACAATAATTGCTAGGCAAGATGCTTCACCAAGTGAAATCAAGCAATTGACTGAAAAATATTCTAAAATTGTTGAAAAACATGCTGGTGAAGTTGTTAAAACTGAAAATTGGGGCCTTTTAAACTTATCTTATCTTATTAAAAAAAATAAGAAAGGTAGTTACATACATTTTAAAATCAAAGGTAAGGGAAATGTGATTCATGAATTGGAAAAAAATGAAGCTATAGATAAAAAGCTTTTAAGATACTTAACTGTAAAAGTAAAAGAGTTTGACCTTGAAACTAATTATTTTTCCAAAAAAGATGAAAGCGAGAAAAAACAAAATAACAAAAACTAATCATGCCGAAAAAACAAAGTGGAAATAAAAGAAACAAACAAAATAATTTTGCAAAGCTAAGTATATTTCAGCCCAACAAATATAAATTTAAAAGAAATTGCCCTTTTTCAGTAAAAGGAGCCCCAAAAATAGACTATAAAAATATCAAATTATTAAAAAAATATGTATCTGAAAATGGTAAAATTTTGCCTTCTAGGATAACTAACGTAAGTCAAAAAAAACAAAGAGAACTTTCGTTGTCAATCAAAAGGGCAAGAAACTTAGCTTTATTATAGTAAAAAAAATGAAAGTAATTTTATTAGAGAATTTTAAAAGATTGGGATCAATTGGAGAAATAATTGATGTTAAAAGAGGATACGCCAGAAATTTTCTGATTGCAAATAAAAAAGCTTTGTATGCATCAAAAGTAAATATAGCACAAGTAGAAAAACTAAAAACTGAATTATCAAAAAAAGATAATGAAAAAAAACTAAATGCACGAGCGTTGTTTGAAAAAATTAATCATAAAGAATATCAAATTAAAAGGCTTTGTACTGAAAATAATGAATTATATGGATCAGTTAAACCAACTGAAATATCAAAACTCGTAAAAGAAAGAGAGAATATTGAGATTAAACCTTCAATGATACAGCCTATTCATGAAATAAAGTCTTTAGGAAAATTTAAGGTCAAAGTTTCTTTGCACTCAGAAGTTGATGCTGAAATAAGTATAAAAGTTGAGTCTGCTGAAAGCATACAATAATTATACAATTTTTTCCCCAGCTTATTTTTAAAATTTTGCTTAAATTTTTTTTGTGTAAATTATAAATATGGAAAATTTAACTTTAGTAAAAAATAACTTTAAAGAATTACCAAATAATATCGAGGCAGAGCAAGCAGTAATTGGATCAATACTGGTTTCAAATGAGATATTTGATGAAATAAATATTATTATAGCAAGTAATAACTTTTATGATCCAATGCATCAAAAAATTTTTGCAGCAATTGAAAGTTTAATTTATAAAGGATTGTTGGCAAATCCAATAACTCTAAAAAATCATTTTGAGGAAGAAAAAGATGAAATAAATGTTCCAGAATATTTAGTTAAAATCACAAAATTTTCAACCTCAATCAGACAGGCAATTGAATATTCAAAGATTATTTATGACATGTTTGTCCGTAGGGAACTTATAAAGATTTCAGAGCAAACTATTGATGATGCTAAATTAGGAGATCTTAGTACTAGTGGTCAAAAAATAATTGAAAATTCTGAAAAAGAATTATTTAAGTTAGCTGAGAAAGGTTCTTTTAGTTCTTCTTTTATTAAGTTTGACAAAGCCCTTAAGGAAACTATTGATATGGCCTCAGCGGCGTATAAAAACGATGAGGGAATTGTGGGAGTACCAACTGGGTTAAGAGATCTTGATGATAGATTAGGCGGTCTTCACAAGTCTGACCTCATAATTATAGCAGGTAGACCAGGAATGGGTAAAACAGCTTTGGCTACTAATATTGCATTTAATGCTGCTCAAAAATTAAATGAAAGTGGAAGAAAATCTTCTATCGCTTTTTTTTCATTAGAAATGTCATCTGAACAGTTATCTACAAGAATTTTAGCTGAGCAATCAAGAGTTAAATCAAATGATATTAGAAGAGGCAAGATAACAGATGAACAATTTGATAAGTTTATTGAAACTTCAAAAAATATTGCTGAACTTCCACTTTATATAGATGAAACACCGGCTATCACAATTGCTGCAATGAGTAATAGAGCAAGACGTATTAAACGAATACATGGTCTTGATATGATTATTGTAGATTATATTCAGCTAATGAGAGGAACTTCTAATTATAAGGATGGACGTGTCCAAGAAGTTTCTGAAATAACTCAAGGTTTAAAAGCAATTGCCAAAGAATTATCAGTCCCTGTTGTTGCTCTTTCGCAACTTTCAAGACAAGTCGAACAAAGAGATAACAAAAAACCACAATTATCGGATCTAAGAGAGTCTGGCTCTATTGAGCAAGATGCTGATGTGGTTATGTTTGTCTACAGAGAATCATATTATCTAGAAAATAAAGAGCCAACACCAGCTACTGCGGAACATGCTGAATGGCAAGCGAAAATGAATGAGGTCTCTAATTTAGCAGAATTAATCATTGGAAAACAAAGACACGGTCCAACAGGAAATGTATTCCTTGAGTTTGAGGCAATGTTCACTAAATTTAAAGATACTCAAACTAATTAAATTTTAATATAAAAGGGTGAAATGATCGCCCAATTTTATCAAAATAATATTCTCAAATACCCAAGAGCTGTATTCACAATTTTATTAATAGCGTTGTTTAGCTTTGGTTATTTCTCAAAAGATTTTAGATTAGATGCCTCTTCTGAAACATTATTGATAGAAGGTGACCCAGACTTGAAATATCTTGAAGAGGTTACCGAAAGGTATGGTTCAAAAGAATTTCTTATTTTAACTTATACCCCAAACGAGAATATGATATCTGAAACTTCGATAAATAATCTCTTAAGTTTAAAGTATAAAATACAAAGCTTAAAATGGGTCCATAGTGTAATAACTCTTCTGGATATTCCTTTGTTAGATAATTCTGATGCACCTCTTCAAGAAAGATTACAAAATTTCAAAACTTTAAAAGATGAGGGTATTAACAAGGAAAGAGGCTTTAAGGAAATTCTTAGTAGCCCAGTATTCAGGAACTTTGTAATTAGTGAAGATGGTAAGACAAGCGGGATAATCGTAAATATTAAAAAAAATAAATATTTAGATGAAAAAAACAAAACTCAAGAAGAAATTGAATTATTTAAAGATAGATTAAAAAAACAAAATCATGAAAATATTCTTGAAATAAGAGACGTTATTAAAAGTTATGAAGATATTGGAAAAATACACCTAGGTGGAATACCTATGATTGCAGATGATATGATGTCATTTATTAAAAATGACATAATTGTCTTTGGTTTAGGAGTATTTTTTTTTATCATTGCAACTTTGTGGTTTGTTTTTAGAAAAATTATTTGGATTCTCGTTCCGATTTCTAGTTGTCTGTTTTCAGTAATTATTATGATTGGCCTTTTAGGTGTATTAGGCTGGAAAGTAACTGTCATATCTTCTAATTTCATAGCACTAATGTTAATTCTAACAATGGCTATGAATATTCATATTAGTACAAGGTTTCTTCAATTAAAAAAAATTAATCCTGAAAAAAATATTATGCAGTTAATCACATTGACGACGAGTAAAATGTTTTGGCCAATTTTATATACTGTGTTGACAACAATTATTGCATTTCTATCTCTAATATTCAGTGAAATTAAACCTGTTATTGATTTTGGGTGGATGATGACTTTAGGTTTAATGACCTCATTAATTATTACTTTTACATTGTTACCAAGTTTGATCAGGTTTGTTCCTGAAGGTAAAATTTTTTTAAAGGAAGATAAAGACTCTAGAATAACATCTTTTTTTTCAAAGATTTCTCTAAATAATCCAAAAACAATTTTTTCTGTCACCATTTTAGCAATACTTTTGAGCTTAATTGGTATAAGTCGATTGGAAGTTGAAAATAGCTTTATAAATTACTTCAGTAAAAAAACTGAAATTTATCAAGGCATGAAACTAATTGATGAAAAATTAGGTGGAACTACTCCACTTGAAGTTATTTTAAAGTTTCCAAAAAAAGATATTTCAAAAGAGGCGAATGATGATGAATTTGATGATTGGGACGATGATAACCAAGATGATGAAAAGTATTGGTTCACTAAAGATAAGATTGATACAATTTCATCAGTTCATAATTATTTAGATGGATTGCCCCAAGTTGGAAAGGTTTTATCTTTTTCTTCAATTGTTGATGTAGCTACATTGCTAAATAATAACAAGCCTCTTGGTACTTTGGAAATGGGTGTTCTTTACTCTAAAATACCTGAGACAATTAAAACAGAAATTATTGATCCTTACATATCTATAAAAGACAATGAAGCAAGAATAAATCTCAGAATAATTGACTCTCAAGAAGACTTAAAGAGAAACGATTTAATAAAAAAAATAAATTACGATTTAAAAAATAAAATTGGTCTTGATGAAAAAAATTTTAAGTTAAGTGGGGTATTAATTTTATTTAATAACTTGCTACAAAGCCTTTTCAAATCACAAATTTTAACGCTGGGATTAGTAATGATTGGAATTTTTATAATGTTTATAATACTTTTTAGAAATGTAAAATTGTCTTTGATCGGAGTGGTACCAAACTTTATAGCTGCTTTTTTTATTCTTGGAATTATAGGATTGCTCAATATTCCACTTGATATGATGACAATTACTATCGCAGCAATTACAATTGGTATAGCTGTTGATAATAGTATTCATTATATTTATAGATTTAAGGAAGAGTTTAGCAAAATTAATAACTATAAAAAAACATTGATTTTGTGTCACTCAACTGTTGGTAAGGCTATTTTAAATACATCGATAACAATTATTTTTGGATTTTCAATTTTAGTTTTATCAAATTTTATTCCTACTATTTACTTTGGAATTTTTACGGGACTGGCAATGTTATTAGCAATGATTTCTGTATTAACATTACTTCCATCTTTAATAATGGTTTTGAAACCGTTTGGAAAATAATTTAATGCAAGACTTGCTTTCAAATTTTTATAAGGCAAGTTCAATTATCGATCTTATTTATTTAATAATTACAATTTTTTCTTTAATTAAATGTTACAAAAAAGGGTTTGTCTTGAGTATTTTATCTATGGCAAAATGGTTATTAGCCTATGTCATAACGTTATTAATTTTTCCAAGATTAAAACCATATTTAAAAGGTATTATAGATAATGAGTATGTATTGGATATTGGTCTTGGAGTCTCAATATTCGTAGTTGTGATATTTTTTGTTTTATTAATTAATAAAGGACTTAGCAAGGCAATAAGATATACGGGAATCGGAAGTTTAGACACTGTGTTTGGATTCTTTTTTGGATTTATTAGGGCTTATATAATCTCGATATGTCTATTTTCAGCTGTACATATAGTGTATAATCATGAGAAATGGCCAAAAAACTTCAGTAAATCATTCGTCTTTCCATATATACAAAAAGGTAGTAATTACTTATTAAAAGAATTTCCAAATGAAAAAACATATCAGGACTCTAAAGAAAAAATTAATGAACTTTGATCCAAAGATTAAAGAAGAGTGTGGTGTGTTTGGTATAAGCAATGCTAAAGATGCCTCAGCTTTAACTGCTCTTGGCTTACATGCTCTTCAACATAGGGGCCAAGAAGGTTGTGGAATCGTAAGTTTTAACGGTAAAGAATATTTTTCTGAAAAAAGATTTGGGTTAGTTGGAGATAATTTTAATAAGGAAAAAGTACTCAAAAAACTTCATGGAGATTTTGCAATTGGTCATAATCGGTATAGCACTACAGGTGAAAACACACTTAGAAATATTCAGCCTTTTTTTGCAGACACAAATGCAGGAGGAATTGGAGTTGCTCACAATGGAAATTTAACTAATTCAATTTCACTAAGAAAAAAGTTGGTTGATGACGGAGCTATTTTTTATACAACTTCCGATACTGAAACAATTGTTCAATTAATTGCAAAATCTAAAAGATCAAAAACAATTGACAAAATTGTTGATGCAATTTTTCAAATTCAAGGGGGATACGCTCTAGTAATGCTCACCCAAACTTCTTTGATTGGAGTTCGAGATCCATACGGTATCCGGCCTTTGGTAATCGGGAAATTAAAAGATAGTTATGTTTTGGCATCTGAAACTTGTGCTTTGGATATTATTGGTGCGAAATTTATTAGAGAAGTAGAAAATGGAGAAATTGTTTTAATTGAAAAAAACGAATTAAAAAGTATTAAACCCTTTCCAATAAAAAAAGTAAGGCCTTGCGTCTTTGAATACATATATTTTGCAAGACCTGACAGTATGCTTAATGGTAAAACAGCTTACGAATATAGAAAAAACCTTGGTTCAGAACTTGCTAAAGAAAATGATGTAAATGCAGATATTGTTGTGCCTGTTCCAGATTCAGGAAATGCTGCAGCTTTGGGCTTTGCACAACATTTAAAAATAAAATTTGAGCTTGGTCTGGTAAGAAATCATTACGTAGGCAGGACTTTTATTGAGCCCAGTCAAAAAATTAGAAGTTTAGGTGTTAAATTAAAATTAAATGCAAATAAGTCGACTATTAGAGGAAAAAAAATAATCTTAGTAGATGACTCTTTAGTTCGAGGTACTACTTCACATAAAATAGTTAAAATGTTATATGATGCTGGAGCGGAAGAGGTTCACGTTAGAATTGCCTGTCCCGAAATAAAATTTCCTGATTTTTATGGAGTTGACACTCCAACAAAAAAAGAATTACTTGCTGCGAATAAAAATAACCAGGAAATATGTCAATACATAGGTGCAAAATCATTAAAATTTTTGTCAATTGATGGAATGTATCGAGCAATTGGTTTTGATCAAAGAAATGAAAGTTACCCTCAGCTAACAGATCATTATTTTACTGGCGACTACCCTGTTAAACCTATAGATGAACTTGGTGATAGTAAAATAACTCAATTGTCATTATTAAATACTGCATCAAATAATTAAATGAAAAAAGTAAGTTTTACAGAAATGAAAAATGGTACTAAAGAAGATTATCTTTTTTTAGATAAACACGAAAAAGATTTTGCAAGCAAGACCGCTGACAGAATATTAAAGTTTATGTCTGGACTTACTGAAACTTTAGAAGGCTATCAAATATCTAGACTTGAACATTCACTTCAAAGTGCCACTAGAGCACACAGAAATGGAGAATCTGAAGAAATGGTTGTTGCTTGTTTATTGCATGATATTGGTGATGAATTAGCGCCCATGAATCATTCAGAGTATGCGGCTGCAATACTTAAACCATATGTTTCAGAGAGAACTCATTGGATTATTGAAAAACATGGTGAGTTTCAAATGTATTATTATGCTCATCATCTAGGTGGTGACAAAAATACAAGGGATAAATATAAAAATCATAAATATTTTCAAGATACGATTAATTTTTGTGAAAAATATGATCAAAATTCTTTTGATCCAAATTATGAGTCTTTGCCATTAGATTTTTTTAAACCAATGGTTAAAAAGATCTTTTCCAGAAAACCATACTCCTCACTTAAAAATAATTAATAAGTAAAATTAAAATTAATGATTACTACAAAAGAACAAATAATAGAATATTTCAAATCTGGAATTAAAAATAAAAAAGATTTTAAAATTGGAATTGAACACGAAAAATTTCTTTTCAATAGTGAAAATAATAAAAGAGTTAATTATTCAAAAATAAAAGAGATGTTTTCTAAGCTTATCGAATTTGGTTGGAACCCAATATTTGAAAACGACAATATTATAGGCCTTAATAAAGGAGGCAAAAATATTACTCTTGAACCAGGAAATCAAATAGAGTTATCAGGTGACAAACTTAATAATATTCACGAGGCATGCGCAGAGTCTTATGATTATTTATTTGAACTTAAACAAGTTACAAAAAAACTTAATATAAAAATTGTTAGCGCTGGTTTTGATCCAATATCAAAGTTATCTGAAATTCCAAATAATCCAAAAAAGCGATACAAGCTGATGACAAAAGATATGCCCGAGGGTGGAGAATTAAGTCTGGATATGATGTATCGAACCTGTGGAACACAATTAAATATAGATTATAGCTCGGAAGAAGATTTTAAAAAAAAATTTAAAATAGTTAATTCTATTGTTCCTATTTCTATCGCTCTATTTGCAAACTCCTCAATTATTGAAAAAAAAAAAAGTAATTACTTATCTTATCGATCAAAAGTTTGGCAAAACACTTCTAGAGGCGGCCTGCCTAAGTTTTTTTTGGAAAATTTAAGTTTTGAAAAATATGCAGACTTTATAATAAATTTTCCAATATTGTTTATTCAAAATAAGGATAATTATTTTTCAGGTAAAGGTTATACATTTAATGATTTTATGTATGGCAAAATAAAGGAATTAAATAATCGTCTGCCTGATGAAAGTGATCTATCAATTCACTTGAGTACAATTTTTACAGAAAACAGACTTAAAAAATATATTGAATTAAGATCTATGGATACTTGTGGCTGGGATTGCTTGTGTGCAGGTCCAGCATTTAATATTGGAATGTTGTACGGAAATTTAGATGAAATTTACGAATTGGTATCTAAATGGGATATCAATAAAATAATGAATGCTTATTTAGAAGCACCACAAAAAGGATTTAATACTCAGCTTATGGGCAAAGACCTTCTACACTGGTCCTCGGTACTATTGGATTTATCAAAAAAAGGCTTAGAAAAAAGAGATGTAGCTAATAAAAGTGGAAAAAATGAGACCTTGTTTTTAAATCACTTGCAAAAAGTAATTGATAATAAAACAACAAACGCACATCATATGATTATTAAATTTTCAAAAGATGAAGATTTAAATGAATTATATGATAAATAAAATTGTTGCTATTCAAGGGGATCACCCATCTAAACTGAACTCTTTAACAGACACAACTATTTTTTTAGCTCACGAGATACAAAAAAAAAATTATAGAATCTTTTATTATAATCCTAAAAATTTGTCCATTATCAATTCTAAGGTAGTTGCAAAAGGTTTTTTCATTAAGTTTTATTACAAAAAAAAGAAATTTTTTGAAATATTAAAAAAACAAAAATTAGAACTCAATAAGTGTAAATTTCTGCTTATTCGTCAAGATCCACCATTTGATCTAGAATATATTAGTTCGACTTTGATATTAGATAAAATTAAAGGGAAAGTAAAAATTATCAATGATCCAACCGCAATTAGAAATATATCTGAAAAACTTTATTCAACGAAATATCAAAAATTTATGCCTCATACAATTTTCTCACAAAATATTGAAGAAATAAAAAAATTTTTAAAAAAAAATAAAAAAATAATTGTAAAACCTATCAACAGCTACAGTGGAAATAGCATACACTTATTAACTAAATTTGATCATGGATTCTTTAAAAAATTTATTAAAAAGCATGACTATATTATGTGTCAAAAATATTTACCAAAAATAAACCTTGGTGATAAAAGGGTTTTTTTGATTAACGGTAAGGTCTTTGGTGCAATTTCGAGAATTCCAAGAAAAGGTTCATTTTTAAGTAATCTAAGTAAAGGTGCTAGACCAACAAACACTAAATTAACAAAAAAAGAATTAAAAATATCGAAATTAATTAGTAAGAATTTGAAAAAAGAGAAAATTTTCTTTGCAGGGATTGATTTTATAGATGGGCAGCTAAATGGTGATATTAATGTGACATCGCCGACCGGTTTAAAAACTTATTATGATATCTCGAAAATAAATCTGGCTTTAGCTTTCTGGAAAGAATTGAAGGCATGAAAAACTTATCAGATCAACAAAAAGGATCATTGTTAGCTTTTGTAGCTGTAATGTTTATTACACCAGACTCTTTGTTCATTAGACTTTCAAATGTAGATACTTGGGGTTTAGTTTTTTACCGAGGAATTATACCCTTTTTTACAGTTTTATTGGGTATGTTAATTATTTACAAATTAAATTTTTTTAAGATACTTTTATCCAGTGGTTATCATGGAATTTTCTATGTAATAACATTTAGTGTAACCAATATTACTTTCGTAGTTTCTATTCAAAATACAAATGTTGCAAACACACTCGTGATGATAGCAACTGCTCCAATGTTATCAGCGATACTTGGTGCGATATTTCTTAAAGAACCACCCGACAAAAAAACATGGATCTCAATAATAATTACTTTCTTAGCAATAATATATATTTTTTACGACTCTCTTAAGTTAGGAAATTTTTACGGAGATATTTTAGGATTTATTACTGCAATCGGGTTAGCTGTGGGAGCAGTAATAATTAGATCTGCAAAAAATAAAAATCTTGTTCCTGCTGCTGTTGTAGGTAAATTATTTGTAGCCACTTTTGCATTACTTTTTATTGAAAGTTTTGCTTTGGTTGGAACAGACCAGCTCATTGTTCCATTGATGTGTATTTTGTGTGTAGCAATACCTTTTGTATTAGTAACTATAGCCCCAAGATTTATTCCTGCTGCTGAGGTTAATCTTTTTTTCTTATTAGAAACTATAATTGGTCCAATTTGGGTTTGGTTAATAATAAAGGAACAACCAAGTTTGGAAACCCTGCAGGGTGGCTTGATTATCGTTTTCACCATTGCAATTCACTCATATTTAAAACTTAAAAATTCGTAAGTTTGTCTTAATTAAGACTTGATTTAATAATACATCGCGAATAATTAGCACAAATTTATGAATAAAGTTTTAAAAAATTCTTGGGCATTATTCTTAGGAATGGGCTTTATAATGATGGCCTATGGTTTTCAGGGATCACTCCTTGGTGTAAGGGCTGTTCAAGAAGAATTTAGTCTTACTTCAACTGGGTTCATGATGTCTGGTTATTTTGTAGGATACTTTATTGGTGCAGCATCTATTCCAAATATAATTTCAAGAGTTGGTCATATCAGAGTTTTTGCAGCTTTTGCATCTTTAGCTTCATTGGTTGTTTTAATTCACTCGGTTATAATTCATCCTTTTGTATGGTTTTTGTTGAGAATACTTACAGGTATAAGCATGGTTTGTATCTACACAGTTGCTGAGAGTTGGTTAAATGATAGGTCAAGTAATAAAAATAGAGGAAGTGTTCTCTCTATTTATATGGTCATACTTTACGGAACCATGGGTATAGGAATGTTTTTATTGAATTTTAGTAGTCCTAAAAATTTTCAACCTTTTATATTAGTTTCTGTAATTACTTCAGCTGCTCTAATTCCAATATTGCTAACAAAAAAGAAACCTCCAAATTTTAAAAAAATACAAGCAATGAGCTTGAAAGAATTATATGAGGCTTCTCCATTTGGTATTATCAGCTCTCTTTTTTATGGCACAATTCAATCTGCTCTATTCACACTTTTGGCCGTTTATGCAACCTCAATGAACTTTACAATATTAGAGATTTCAATTGTAACTTTTCTTTTAGCTGTGTCGGGCGCAGTAGCTCAATTTCCCGTTGGCAAAGTTTCAGATATTTATGATCGAAGAAAAGTAATTGTTTTTTCAACTTTTGGAGCAGCGATATTTGCAATTGTAGCAATATTTGTTTCAAGGCAGATGTATTTACCAGGTGGTCTTGCAACAAGTAAAACTTGGTTTTACATATTCTTTATTCTTTTTTCATTTTGTAGTTTACCGATGTTTTCATTAATACTAGCTCACACAAATGACTTTATTTCAAAAGATAAATTTGTTGCTGCTGGTGCTGGGCTTCAGTTTGCGTTTGGATTAGGTGCAATGAGTGGTCCGTTTTTGTGTTCTATTTTTATGGATCTTACTGGGCCAAATGGTTTTTTTGTATTTCTTTTTATTTTTCATACCTTGATTGGTCTGTTTGGAATATACAGAATGAAAGTTAGAAAATCAGTTGACAATCCAGACTCTCAATTTGTCGCTATGCCTCAAACGATTACTCCAGCTGGGATAGAACTGAACCCGACTACTGAACACATAGAGGAACCATACTCAGAAAAAGTTAAAGAAATACTTGAAAGAAAAGGTGTAAAATACAAAAAAGAAGTTGATGATGATAAAATAGACGAACAAGCTTATTAAGATAATCGCTTTCAGGTTGTAACCCAATTTAAACAATATTACTCAATTTCATTAAGATTTTTATTGAATAATTGTCATTTCTTTAGTGAAATAAAAAAAGTTAAAAATGCCACTTAAGAAAAAAAAAATTAAAAAAAAAAGAAAAGTTACTGGGTTAGCAAAGATCGCTACATTCACAACTAGTTCAATAAGTAGCGCATTATCAAATTACAAAAAAAATAAGGAATTAAATAAGATCAAAACAATTAAATTACAAAAACTTGAAGAAAGAAACTCTCTTCAGAAAGAAAAGAAAGAATTAAAACTCTGGGAGGATAGATTAAATAAAGAAAGTAACAAAATTAAATTAAATGAGGACGAACTTCGGATTAGAGAAAAAGAAATAAAATTAAGAGAAGAAAAACAAAAAATCGAAACTGAAAGATTAATTAAAAAAGATGAAGAATTGGTTTTAGCAGCTAAAGAATTAAGAGAGAAAGAAAAACAGATTAAAATTAGAGAAGAAGAACAAAATAGAAAAGATATTGATTTAAAAGTAAGAGAGGAAGAGCAAAAAAATAAAGAATTGAGGGAACAAAGACGTAAGAATAAAGAGTTAAAATTACTCAAAGAAGAGGAAGAAAAACAAAAAGAGCTTGAGTATGTAAAAATTAAAGAATGGGAAGAAAAATTTGATAGGGAGCAAAAACTAAAAGAACAACAAGAAATTAGACGAGAACAAAGGCTTATTCAAAAGGAAATGGAAAAAAGAGCAAGGTTCGAGGAAATTGAAAAAAATCCATCAAGCTCATCAGTTAATTTAGAGAATTTTAATATAGATAAATCAAAAGAGAATTAATTATTCTATAAATTTTAATTAATTAGACAATTATTGCTCAAAATAATTATAGTCTTTTTATGAATAAGGAAAATGCAATCAAATTATGGAAAATAATTCAAGAAGCTGGTGATTTCCTAAAAGGACAATTACCAGAACATCCAAATCATCCTAAAGGAAGAAATCCTTATGCACATGTTGCAATTTGTATAAAAAATAAATTTAGTCAAAGTTATAAAGATATTCCAGATGAGAAATACAATGAAGTCATAGAATATATAGATTTTTTAAAAGAAAATCCAAGTTAGAATTACTGCTTAGGGAAATAGTCTTTAACTTTACCTTCTCTATAAACATCTGCTGTGCAACAATGAAGTCCCCCACCAAATGCATATGCATCCCTCAACTCAACTGGGATTACTTCCATCCCTAATTTGTCAAGTTGATCTGCTTGATACTTTTCACTTTTTTCAACACATACTGTCTTTGGATTCAAAACTAAGATATTCATCGAAAGCCAAACTGAAGAATAACAAAGTGGAGGTGGTTCATTATGAGCAGGTTGTGCTGCATCAATTATTTCCCAACCGTTATTTTCAAATAATTTTCTCTGCTCCTTTGGAAGTCTTCTTTGCGGATTATTTATAATCAAACCTTCTTTAATTGGTGTAAATGTTGCATCAATATGTATAGGATAAGGATCTCCAGGAAAATTTACTGCATGAACCCTGTGATCTTTATAATGTCTTTTTAACCAATCAATTCCTTTTAAATTTGTTGTAAAACCATGTTGCACAATTAAGTCTTTGCCAAATCTTAATACATCAGCAGCATCAAACAATGGCTCTTCCTCTGTAGTTACAAAAAATTTATCTTCAGTCCACTGAAGTCTTTTTTGAATTCCTATTTTATCAGACAAATAATCCTTTCTATAATCTGCATCCGTTAATCTGGGTTTTGGAGCAGACTCATGTCTCATGTTAGAATCTGAATTATAATATTCTTTTAATAAAGGCCTATAACAAAGATATTCAAACCATCTACACCTATAACTCATTGTTGCCTCTAAAATTTCATTTCCTACTGTCAACAAAACATCTCTTGGTGGCATGCATCCAAACATGGTTTCCGCTTCCCAATCAGGAGTAGATATTTTTTGATTAAAATTGATTGGTAATGGTCGGTCTACTCTAATTCCTCTTTTTTTTAAAATATCCGAAAAATCATCTAATAATTGATTTGCTTTGTCTACAGTATCTTTGGTTCTTGGACCAAATTTACCTCGCATATCTGAGTCTTCTGGAACCTTGGCATCTAATGCAGGTTCTGGCGCTGGAATACAGGCACCATCAGCCCTACCGACGATTACATGCTTTAATGGATCCCACTCATTCCAACTATTAACAATAATTTTATTATGATTCATATAAATTCTTAATCATATTCTTTTAGAAAAATTATAATTTATCTTATTTTCATTTTTGAATCAAAAAAATCAGATCTTTCTATAAATTTATAGTTCTAATTTAAAGCAATATGTCTTTTATTCCATCTCATAATAAGACTGTAATAAAAAAGTGACACAAAAAGGAAAAATCCACCAATTATTGTGTTAGAGGATGGAATTTCATTGATTCCAAATAAAGGCAACCAGACCCAAAAAATTCCACCAATAACCTCCGTCAAAGATAATAATGTTAATTCTGCTGCAGGAATCGCTTTAGATCCAATCGAATAAAGAATTAATCCAAGACATACTAAAGTACCGTGTAAAGAAAACATGGTGCTATTATAACTTGTAGAAAAAAAAGGTTGATTTTTAATTAAAATCATAAGAGCTGCAAATACAAAACAAAATAAGCCTGCAACTGCTACAGTAGTGAATTTAGGTGTTTCTTTTCTCCACCTTAGTGTGACTGAAAATACTGAAAAACCTACTGACGAGGTTATCCCAAAAATAAAACCTATCAAAGAATTTTTTTCTGTATTGCCAAACGCCATAATAATAATTCCAATTGTTGCAATGAATATTGAAATCCAAACACTCAATGAAATTTTTTCTTTTAAAAACAAGAAGGCTAATAAGGCTGTAAAAAAAGGCATGGCCGCTAAACATAAAAGAGTAATAGCTGCACTTGTATTCGTTATAGAATAAATGAAGGAAATCATTGCAATACCAAGACCCAAACCACCAATTAATCCAGATTTTCCAATTTTTTTATAATTTTTGTAAAAATTCATTCCCTCTTCAAAATATAGATATAAATTTAAAAGAATAAAAATTGTTAAACCTCTTCCAAATATATACTGCCATGGCACCATGTGAGGATCATTCATGTATCTAACAACTAATGGACCAAAAGACCAAAGTAAGCCAGCAAAAAGAACTATTGGAATAGCAATTTTTTCGTTTTTAAGCTCGACCATAATGAATATTTAATTGTAATTAGATTGAACTACAACAAAATAAATTATTTAATTAAATTTGAAAAAAAACTTGAGATATGATCCATATTTTTGATCAGATAAAATAGAATATATTTTACTCTCTTCAGTTGTATGATAGGTTGTAAATTAATAAGATTAATTAAAGATTTTAATGGACTTAGAAATACTAAAAATTGCATCTTTCACTAAAAATAATAAAAATATTTCAAATCATACCCACTTTTCAAAGCTAAAAAATTCAATGTGCGGAGATGAAATACAGATTAAATTAATAATAAAAAAAGATAAAATTGTTGATTTTGGTTATCAAGGAAACGCTTGTATTTATTGTCAAGCATCTGCAAGTTTACTTTCTAAGATGTCAATTAATCAAAAAAAAGTGAAAATTCATAAACTTTGTGATGAGGTTGAATTATATCTTAAAGGAAATAATGAAAATTATAAAAGTAAGTGCTCGTCTTTCAAAAAACTATTCAAACAAAAAAACCTTTCGAGAAAAGACTGTATATTGCTTCCATTTAAAGCTTTAAAGAAGATACTTGTGAGTAAAATTTAAATGACAAATTTTAAGAAGTCTTTTTTAGCTGGTTTATTTTCTTTTATTACTATCAGTATATTAACTTTGTTAACTTATAAAACTGTGTATGGTGTATTTTTGTTAGCTTCTTTTGGCTCGTCAATGGTTCTTCTTTATGGATATCCTGAGAGTCCTTTCGCTCAACCAAAAAACGTTTTCTTTGGTCACCTCATAACAACAGCCATAGGGTTAATTTTTTTAAATTTTGTTCCATTTCCAATTTATATTATTATTCCTTTAGCAGTTGGTTTTGGTGTTGGTTTTATGATTTTATTAAATGTAACTCACCCTCCTGCAGGTGGAAATCCCATTATAGTAATAA
>CACPEI010000008.1 GCA_902632875.1 uncultured Pelagibacteraceae bacterium | reverse complement strand
TCTAATTTTTTTGAGTAAATGATTATTTTTTCACAATCTGAAGTTCTACCATGATTATGTATAGAGGCTGCACCTAACTCGTAATATTCCTCAAGATTTTTCTTATTCGAGTGAGGATTTCTTTTAGGTATTTTTAGTTCAACTTTTTCATTTTTATTGCTTAAAGCAAAATTATAAAAAAAAATATTGTTTTTTAACTTGTTTAAATTCTTCTTTAAGCCTGAAAATATTATTGGATTAGCTTCAAATGAGTGAACTGTTTTTGAGTATTTGGCCATTTCATAAGTGTAAACTCCTCTGTAAACTCCAATATCGATACTATCACTATCTTTAGTACAAAATTTTTTTACAAGTTTAATTTCATTTTCCTCATTATTCTTTATTGATCTTTCTAATCGTCTTTTGAGTAAAAAGGATTGTGTAAAAAAAATTTTTTTTAAAAAAAATTCAATTTCTTTATGAAATTTTATTCTCATTTTTCTAAAATTGACATTGGGTCAAGTCTAGTTTGAAACCAATTTACTCTAAAATCCAAGTGGGGGCCCGTAGATCTTCCAGTTGATCCTACTGTTCCAATAATATCACCTTGATTGATTTTGTCTCCAACAGAAACCATCACGTTTTCAAGGTGTGAATAAATGGTAGAAATTCCGTGACCATGATCCATTATGATTGTACCACCAGTGTAATAAAGATCATCCTCTGCCATTGTTACAACGCCTGAACCAGATGATTTAATCATCGTTCCTTTTTTTGCAGCAATATCAATTCCATAATGGGGCCACTTTGGTTTACCATTCAAAATTCTTTGACTGCCATAAACACCGCTTATTATACCTTTAACAGGCATAATAAATTGGTTTTTAAAAAAAGGTAAATTAGAATTAATTGCTCTTGCTTTACCAATTTTTTTATTTTCCTCTTTTATTCTTTTATAAACTGATTCAGGAGGAGTTACTTTGCTTTCTTCTAAGCCATCTATTCTTTGAATTTTATAATTTCTCTTCAAAACTTTTTTGATAATTTTTTCTTTTGATCCATCTTGAATTTTTGTAATAGTCAAATCGAATTTCCTATCTCTATCAATTCCGAATACGAAAAATCCATCTTCTGAAACTTTTACCTCTTTTTTATCAATGATAATCTTAGCTGACGGGTCAGTCGTGCCAATAATATAATGACCTTGAATAAATTTCCCTTCAAACTCTATAGCACTAAGACGAGAGGGAATTAGAATGATTAATATAAGTAATAATCTAATTATTATTTTGCTGTCCATCCACCATCAACCAATAATGAAGTTCCTGTGATCATTGATGCCGCATCTGAAGCTAAAAAAACTACAGCAGATGCTACCTCAGATAATTCTGCAAATCTTCCAAGAGGGATATTATTAAGCATATCTCTTTTGAACTTTTTATTTTTCAAAAACTTTTTAGTCATTGGAGTTACGACAAATGTTGGGCAAACAGTGTTTACTCTAATATTATATTTTGCTAAATCAATTGACATCCCCTTAGTCAAACCCTCTAAGCCAAATTTGTTCATATTATAGACACTTCTAATAGGCCCGCCTACATGACCCATTTGGGATGACATATTAACAATAGATCCACCCAGTTTTTTTCTATTTTTTGATTTTATCATTTTCAAAGCACAAAGGTGGGCCAGGTTAAAACTAGCTATTGTATTAATCTTGACCATATATTCCATATCTTCTTTCTTAATTTTGGTAAAATGTGCTGGCCTATTATTTCCAGCGTTATTAATTAAAATATCTATTTTGGGTTGCTTATTAATAATTTCTTTAATTTCATCATAGTTAGTAATATCACACACATAAGATTTACATTTTGATTTAAATTTTTTTATTCTCTTAGATACCTCGTTTAAATCTTTATTAGTTCTACTAATTATTACTAAATTTGCTCCTGCTTCAGCTAAAGCAATTGCGCAAGCTCTACCTATTCCTTTACCTGCTCCAGTTACAACAGCAGTTTTATTTCTAAAATTATAATTTTTTAAGAACATTACAAAAATAATATTTTAATATCCGTGTAAATCAACTCAATAGCAACAAGAAGAATTGCCAATAAGCCTGCCCAAGCTATCCATTTATATTTTTTTATCCAATTAGATATTAAAGTAGCAGCTGTAGCCATTAATATAATGGATAAAACTAACCCAAAAACTAATAAATAATAGTGATCACCCGCAGCTCCAGCAACTCCTAACACGTTATCTAAACTCATTGTGAAGTCAGCTAGCAAAATTGTCCAAATAGCTTTGAGGAAACTTGAATTATCTACTTTTATATCAGTGTCATGATCTGTTCCTTTGATTACATCAACGTATAACTTATAGACGATATAGAGTAGAAGTAACCCTCCAAATAATCTCAAACCAGTTATTTGTAATAAATAAGCTGTAAGAAGAGTTAAAATGATTCTTAAAACTACAGCTCCACCAATTCCCCAAAAGATAATTTTCCTTCTTTGCTCAGTTGGAAATTTTGATGCGACCATCCCAATAATGATTGCATTATCACCTGCTAAAACAAGATCTATTAAAATAATTTGTGTTAAAATTGTTATTTGCTCTGGCGTGATTAATTCGGTGAACATTAATCTCTAAGTATCATATCAGCACCTTTTTCTGCAATCATAATCGTTGGAGCATTAGTGTTACCTGAGGTTATATTTGGCATTATGGAAGCATCGATTACTCTTAGGTTATTTAAACCTTGAACCTTTAAAGTTTCATCAACAACTGCCATATCATCTTGACCCATTTTACATGTACCAACAGGATGAAAAATGGTTTGTGCGTAATCAGCACCAGCTTTTACAAGTTCTTCATCATCATTAATATCAATGCCTGGTCGATATTCTTCTGGCATATATTTTTTAAAAGTCTCAGACTCCATGACAATTTTTCTTGTAAGTTTTAAACCTTTAGCTGCAATCATTCTATCATGATCAGTTGAAAGATAATTAAGTTTTACTTTTGCATAAATTCTAGAATCTTTATCAACAATATGTACATTACCTCTACTAGTTGGTCTAATATTGGATACAGTGGGTGTAAATGCATGAAAGTCATGATTTTTTGTTGCACCTAAGGTGTCCATACTCATTGGTTGAACGTGCCATTGAAGATCTGGTAATTCTAAGGATGGGTCACTTTTAGCAAACATACACATTTGACTTGCACCCATTGTCATTGGTCCACTTCTATTAAAAATATATTCTAGTCCAATCATTAATTTGCCAAACAAACTATTAATTTTTTTATTTAATGATTTGAGCCCATAAATTTTATAAATTGGCCTAAACATTAAATGATCTTGAAGATTCTCCCCAACTCCTTTTAAGTCATGAACTATATCAATACCTAATTCTTTAAGTTTTTTCGAATTTCCTACGCCAGATGTTTGTAAAATTTGTGGGGATCCAATTGATCCAGATGATAAAATTATTTCTTTATTTGCTGACACTTTTTTTAGTACATTTTCTTGCCAATACTCAACACTTTTTGCAGTTTTATTTTCAAAGATTATCTTTTTAACATGAGCATTGGTAATGATTCTTAAATTGTTTCTATTTTTTATTGGATTTAAATATCCAACTGCAGTGCTACATCTAAAACCATCTTTTTCTGTCACCTGAAAATATCCACATCCATGATTATCACCGGTATTGAAATCCTTAGTTTTTGGAATTCCAAATTCTTCAGCAGCATTTTGAAACTCGTTAAGCAATGGTAATTGTATTCTTTGGTCAGATACTGACAAGGGGCCACCTACACCATGAAAATCGTTTTTTCCTCGTTCTTGGTTTTCTGCTTTAATAAAATAAGGAAGAACATCGTCCCATCCCCACCCAGTATTACCAAGTTGACGCCAAATATCGTAATCTCTACTTTGACCTCTTATATACAACAGACCATTAATGGCTGAACTTCCACCTAAAGTTTTACCTCTTGGATAGCGAATAGAGCGATTATTCATTGTTTCGTCTGGTTCAGTTTTGTAACACCAATCTACTGAGGGATTGTGCATTGTTTTAAAATATCCAACCGGAATATGTATCCAAGGATAGTTATCTTTGCCTCCAGCCTCTATTAACAAAACTTTATTTTGTAAATTTTCAGAAAGTCTATTGGCAAGCACACATCCGGCGGATCCTGCCCCAATAATTACAAAATCAAAGTTTTCCATCTATAGTTGAATAGTTTTTTCAATAATTAATATTTGTTCATCTTTACACTTATATTAATCAATTGTCACTTGTGTCAGGTTTGTTTTTCTGATTGTATTACTCACGTTAAATTTAACTAACTAGAGGAAAAATAATGAAAAAAATCATTTCAATGTTATTTGCAACACTATTAGTGATTGGATTTACTTCAAGTGCTAATGCTGCAAAAACACTAAAATGTCAAACAGTGCTTAACACTAAAGCTGATGAAGTTAAAATGTTAAAAGACTTTACTGACACTGTAACAACTTTAACAGGTGGATCTCTAAAATTTGAAATCTTGCCTGCAGGAGCAGTTGTTGGTGTTAAAGAAACTTTAGATGCTGTTGACAAAGGTCTAATTGATTGTGGATTCGCATGGACGCACTATTGGTCAGGTGATCACCCTGCTGCTATGTTATTTGGTTCGCCAGTAGCTGGTGGTGGAGTAGGTATCGACAATATCGCATTCCTATCATGGTTCCAATATGGTGGTGGTAAAGAATTATATGACCAACTTTGGAAAGAAATGGGAAGAGATATTAAAGGATTTATGATTCAACCAGTTGGCCCTGAAGCTTTAGGATGGTTTCCAAAACCAATTAAAGATATGGCTGACTTTAGAAAATATAAGTTCAGAACTCCTCCAGGAATTCCAGGACAAACTTATAAAGACATTGGTATAGCATCTGTTGCTATGGGTGGTGGAGATATTCTACCAGCTTTAGAAGCAGGAACTATCGATGCTGCTGAGTGGTGTTGTCCAAAACCAGACTTAACATTTGGTTTTCAAAAAGTATTAAAGCATTATTACTTACAAGGTTTACACCAAGTAGTCGTAAATGCTGACTTTTACATTACTGGAAAAACTTATAATGCTATGAGTGACCATGAGAAAAAGTCTCTTGAAGTAGCTGCTAATGCATCATTAGCTAAATCTTTAAGTTACAGAATCTATGAAAACGGAAAAGCATTACAAGAGTTAACTACTAAACATGGAGTAATATTAGAAGACACACCTTCTGATTATTTCACAGAATATATGGCTGCAGCAAAAGCGTCTCTAAATAAGAATGCTAAAAATAACAAATTTTTCAATGAAGTTTATACTTCAATGAAAAACTTTGCTGATATTGCTGTTCCTTTCTGGAGTGGTGCTCAAATGTCTAATGCGAAGCTAGGAATGGCTCACGCAGCAACATTAAAGTAATCAGTAATTAATCTTTATTTTTTAGAGCGGACTTTTTAGTCCGCTCTAACTTTTTTAACTAAAATTTTATGGCAGACGAACCTGGTAAACTAGATATTTCAGATGAAATGATTGCCGAAAGGCGAGGTGGATCAGGTAAAATGCCAACAGACATGCCATCATGGATGGCTAAATCTATAGTAAATATTGATAGATTCAGTAAGTGGATTGGTAGTATTGTTTGTTGGATATTGATGCCACTAATATTTGCAATGACCTATGAAGTTCTTGCAAGAAAATTATTTTTAGCACCAACAATTTGGGCCTATGACATAAGCCGTTTTCTTTATGGTGCATTATTTATGCTTGGTGCAGGATACGCTCTCTCTAGAGGAGTTCATATAAGAGCAGATTTTTTATACAGAAATTTTAAAACCAAAACACAAGGTCTTATTGATTTTTGGTTATATCTTTTATTTTATTTCCCAGGACTAATTGTTTTTCTTTATATGACCATAGGTTTTGTTGAAGAGTCAATTAGAAGAGGTGAACGAGGGATGGATACTACTTGGATGCCTTATATGTGGCCTATTAAAACGTGTTTGTTGCTTGGAATCATTTTTTTATTAATTCAAGGTTTTTCAGAATTACTCAAAAGTTATTGGGCAGCTAAAAAAGGCGAGTGGCCAGGAGAGAAAAAATGATAGCAGAATTCATTGATCCAGCTATTTTAGGTTTCATTTTAGTTGGCGTTATGCTATTTGCAATATTTATAGGGTTTCCTATTTCATTTACTTTAATATTTCTAGGTTTTGTATTTGGTTATCTTGGGTTTGGAAAACTAGTTTTTTATTTAATGACTCTTCAATTTTCCATGGTCATGACCGAACAAACTCTTGCCGCCGTCCCACTCTTTGTTTTTATGGGTATTATGATGGAACAAGCTGGATTGATGGAGAGGTTGTTTTCTGCATTTCAAATGATGCTTGCAAAAGTAAAGGGGTCTTTATATTACGCAGTTTTATTTGTTTCAGTTATATTCGCGGCGGCAACAGGAATTGTTGGTGCATCAGTCACAATTCTCGGAATAATGGCTGCTAAGTCAATGAATAGATCTGGTTATGATGTAAAACTTGCTGCAGGAACTATTACTGCTGGTGGTACTTTAGGAATTTTAATTCCTCCAAGTATTATGCTTGTTGTAATGGGGCCTATTATGGAAATTCCAGTTATTGATTTATTTGCGGCTGCGATTTTACCTGGAATTCTTCTCGCAAGTTTGTATGCAGCTTATACAACAATTAGATGCATGATTAATCCTAAACTCGGACCTGTTTTACCTGATGATATGAGGGCTGCAAGCATGAAAGAAGTATGGATAGAATTTTTTTTAGGTTTAGTTCCTCCAGCTGCTTTAGTATTTGCTGCATTAGGTAGTATTTTATTTGGATTTGCAACTCCTACCGAGGCAGCGGGCTGCGGAGCTATGGGTGCTTTATTACTTTCATTAGCTTATAAAAAATTAACTTTTTCAAAACTTCAAGAAGCATTAGTAAAAACATTAGAGATTACTGCTTTGATAATGGTTTTAGTTGCAGCATCAAATTTTTTTGGTGCAGTTTTTGCAAGATTAGGAACTCCAACATTATTAACTGAATTTTTATTAAGCTTGGAGATGAATAAGTATTTAATTCTAGCAATGATAATGGTGATGATTTTTTTATTAGGTTGGCCACTAGAATGGGTACCTATTGTAATGATTATTATTCCTATAATTTTACCTTTAGTTGAAGCATTAGGGTTTAACTTAACCTGGTTTGCAATTTTAGTTGCCGTTAATTTACAAACCGCCTGGCTCTCACCTCCGGTAGCTCTCTCGGCTTATTTTTTAAAAGGAGTTGTGCCTGAATGGGATTTAAAAGATATTTATTATGGAATGATGCAGTTTATGGTTCTTCAAGTAATAGGATTAATTTTGATCATTATATTTCCTAAAATTGCACTTTGGTTACCAACTCTCTTATATGGACAGTAGAATATTAAAGTTTTATATTGTCTAAGTGAGTCAGCAAAAAACAAAAAAAACACTTATTAACTGGGATTTAGTTACGGTCAACCCCAATAATAAAAACTGGGATTGGAAAGATCTATTTTGTTTTTGGGGAGTAAGTATTCAAAGTGTAATTGGATTTTCTCTAATTGGATCTTTGTATGTGATTTATAATTTAAATTCTTTTGTTATTTTCTTTGGAACAATATTAGGAGCTATAATAGTTTATTTTTTTTCAAATTTGATAGGTAAACCCTCTCAAAAATTTGGATTACCTTTTGTAGTTTTGTTGAGGTCCTCACTGGGTATTAAAGGAGCAAAATATTTTGGACTAGTAAGAGGTTTAGTTGGAATTTTTATGTTTGGTATACAGACATATTTTTTATCTAAAGCTTTTGGATATTTAATTCGAATTGGATTATTTTCTATAGATAGTACTTTCCTTGATAAAGAAATTTTTTTAACATTTTTTTTAGGTTTAAATAGTATTGACTGGTTATCTATTTTTGTTTCGATAGTTCTTCAATTTGTTTTATTTAGTGTAGGAATGAATTTTAATAAAAAAATAATCAAATGGTCGGCAATTTCAGTATATTTTGGAATATTAGTTTTTTTCTTAGCTGTATTATTGACTGACGTAAAATCTACCGCAAGGTCATTTATTGATATTCTAGATCTTAGTAATTTTCTCCAAACTGAAAATTTAGTGCCATTAATAACAGTTGCAGGAACAATGTTTGCTTATTTTTCAATTTTAATTTTAAGTTTTGGTGATTTTTCCAGATATATTAAAGATGAAAAACAACTTAAATTAGGAAATCTCTCACTCATCTTAAATTTGATTATTTTTTCTTTGCTAGCAGTTTTTATAATAACTGGTGTTGATAGTTTTTTGAATAATGATCCACAAAATTTATCAAAAATATTTACTAATCCGACTGATATTATTGGAAAATTAAATAATCTTCTTATAACAATTGTTGCCCTAATTTTTATTATTATTGCATCAATTTCAACCAACCTAATTGCAAATTTTATACCTTCTCAGTATTCTGTAATAAATTTTATTCCATCATCATTATCTTTAAAAAGTTCAAGTATAATTATAAGTCTATTTGGAATAACGATTGCTATTTTTTGGCTTACAGTTTTTAGTCAGATTGGAATTTTATCAATTATAGATACATTCGGTGCTTTTTTTGGTCCATTATTTGGGGTTATGGTTGCTGATTTTTACTTTATTAAAAAAGGCAATCTTATTAATAAAGACATCCACTCTTTAGAGGCTAATGGTGCATATTTTTTTTCAGGAGGTTGGCATATTAAAGGAATTTACTCTTTAATTTTAGGATTTATTTTTTCAGCCTCAACAATATGGAATTCAAGCTTGATGTTCCTACAGCCTTATGCTTGGATTATTGGAGCATTTGTTGGAGCAGTAATATATTATTTGCTCGCAAAAGAATAATTCAATGAAAAAAATTACTTATGACTTTAAAAACAGGACTGCAATAGTAACTGGTGGAGCTCAAGGTTTTGGATTAGATATAGCAAAACGTTTTTTAGACTCAGGAGGCAAGGTAATAATTTGGGATATAGACACAAAAATGATAGAAAAAGTAATTAAAGAATTAAATAATCCAAATTTAAGTTCAAATATTGTCGATGTTTCAAATTATAGTGAAGTTGAAAGAAATGTTAATGAAATTACTAATAGATCTAATATTGATATATTGATAAACAATGCAGGAATAACCGGCCCAACAGCGACCTTATGGGAATATGATATTAATATGTGGAAAAAGGTTGTTGATATTAATTTAATGGGTACTTTTAATTGTTGTAGAGCAATAGTTCCAAATATGATTAAGAATAACTATGGTAGAATTGTAAACGTAGCTTCTGTTGCAGGGAAAGATGGAAATGCTAATGCAAGTGCATATAGCGCAGGTAAAGCAGGGGCCATAGGATTAACAAAATCTTTAGGTAAGGAACTCGCTGATAAGAATATAGCTGTTAATGCAGTGACCCCAGCTGGAGCTAAAACACGTATCCTCGATCAAATGACTAAGGAACATGTCCAAAGAATGCTATCAAAAGTTCCTAGGGGCAGATTTTTAGAAGTTGAGGAGTTTACTTCACTAATATGTTGGCTTTCATCAGAGGAGAACACTTTTTCAACTGCAGCTGTTTTTGATATAAGTGGTGGTCGTTCTACTTATTAATTTCTAGGTTTTTGTTCAATTAACTTTGTTTGATTTATTTTAGCTCTACCAAATTTAATATCTTTGGACATAACTGGTGCAAAAATCATTATTGACCAATAAATTAGGAGTATAAAAATTGAAATTGTCTTCATATTTATTAGATAGTGATAAATGTTGATTTTTGGATGTTTAAATTTTGTCAAAATAATGTATTAAAGTTTTTTTTTAAATTTTTATGAAAATTATTTTTAAAATTTTTATCTGCTTCTTACTCATGTCTGGCTTGAGCTTTTCAAGCGAGATTAGAATATTCGAATTTACAGAAAAAGAACTTTCTGAACTGCAAGTTAGAAAGGTAAGAGGCGCAGATAACAAGACAATTTACACAGTTGGATCTAATGAAAAGGGTAACTTTTATAAGGCCGTTGCCGATAATGCTGCCTCTGGATTGGGAAAAGAAGTCAAAATAGATCTAAACAAGACTCCATTCATTAACATTACATGGAAAATTGAAAAAGATTTACCTGGCATTAAGGAAAATACTAAAAAAGGACATGATTTTGCAGCAAGGGTTTTTGCGGTTAAAAAGACAGGAGCTACACCTCTGTCAAATAGAGCAATAAACTATGTTTTTTCAAGTAATAATCAGATTGGCTTTAATTCCCCAAGTCCATACACAAAAAAATCAATTGATAATGTTTTGGCAACAACAAAAGAGAATCTTAATGAGTGGGTTACTGTTAAAGCAAATGTAAAAGAAGATTTCATGAAATTTCATGATCTAGATGTAAATGAATTAGATGGATTAGCAATAATGTCGGACACTGATAACTCAAAAATGAAAGCTATAGCTTTTTATCAAAATATTTATTTTTCAGCCAAATAATTAAAATTTAAAATATCTTTTCAATATAGTACTAAATAAAGATAAAATAATTGCTACAATCACATCCTCTAATGGGCTAGCTTCTGGATAACCAAAATTCCAAGCAACAACCAAAACTAACCAGATTGTAAAAACATTCATTTATTTATCTATACCTTAGTTTATATAAATTAGTCTATAATTTGATATAATCATTATATGCACGAAAATTTCTTTCATAAACTTAAAGTTTATTATGAGGACACAGACTCTGGAGGAGTAGTTTATTATGCAAATTATTTAAAATATCTAGAGAGGGCTAGAACGGAAGCGCTATTTAGTATCGGCTTTAGCAATAAAAAGATACAAGATTATTTCAAATCATTAATAATTGTTAAATCTTGTAATATTGAATATAAAAAACCTGCACATTTAGAGGATGAGCTCACTGTAAGGTCTTTTGTAAAATCAATTACGAAAACATCATTTTTCATGAATCAAATTATTACAAAAGATGATGAGACAATTGTTGAGTCACAAGTTCATTTAGTTTTTGTGAATAAAGATGGCAAACCAGTAAAAATACCTGACGAAATCTATTCTAAATTTAAACCTTATTTTTGTGATACTATCAAAACTTAGCCAGTTTTTTTGCTTTCTTAAATAGATCAACCATCATTTTATTTGAAATAAGTTTTGTATTAACATTTCTTGGACTTGGATGATAACTTGATAATATTATTAAACCATTAGGTAAAAGTTGTGTGCTTCCGTGTTTAAAAATAAACTTTTGTTTAATATCAAATTTTTGCTTGTATAATTTAATACAGTTATCAAAAGCAACTTTACCTAATGTAACTATTACTTTAAGTTTTTTTAAAGACAATATTTCCTCATCAAAAAAGTTAGAACAGTTTGATATTTCATTGCTAAGAGGTTTATCTTCTGGAGGAACACATTTTAAAATATTTGTTATATAAGTTGATTTTAATTTTAAATTATCATTTAAATTTTTTGATAGTGGTAAATTCGAAATTCCAACTTCATGCAAACATTTAAACAAAAAATCTCCAGACTTATCACCAGTGAAGGCTCTACCAGTTCTTGTACCACCATGTGCAGCTGGAGCTAGACCAATTATAGCTAATTTCGAATCTAAACTTCCAAATCCAGGGACAGGCTTACCCCAGTAAACTTCATTTATATTTTGTTTTCTTTTTGTGATACTTATTTTATTAACAAATTTTACTAGCCTTGGACATTTTTTACAGTTAACTATTGTTTTGTTTAAATTATTTAATCTAATGTCCATTATGAAATTTTTAAAATACTTTATAATAATATTTATATCTTTAACTACATCAATTAAAGCAGATTCAAATAAAAATTTAATAAAACAACTAGAGGATGGTGGAAAGTTAATATTTATAAGACACGCTTATGCACCAGGTAACGGAGATCCAAATAATTTCAATTTAAACGATTGTTCCACTCAAAGGAATTTAAGTAAGGAAGGAAGAAAACAAGCTCAATTAATTGGTGTTTTTTTTAATAAAAACAAAATTCAGATAGATAAAGTTTTATCTAGTGAGTGGTGTAGATGTAAAGAAACTGCAGAGATAGCATTCGAGGATTTTTCCACGATAAGTTTTTTGAATTCTTTTTACAGCTCGAAATTTGCAAAAAATAAGACCAGACAAGTTGAAGAATTTAATAAATATATAAAGAAATTTAAAAGTAAAAAAAACTTAATTTTAGTAACTCACTACGTTTTAATCTCTGAAATTTTAAATTATGGTCCATCATCAGGAGAAATAGTTGTGTCAGACAAAAATTTTAATATTATAGGAAGTATAGAAATAGATTATTAAATATATATGTCTTCAAAAAAAGCAATGAAACAAGCACAAAAACAAGCTTTTGCCAAACACAGAAGTAATATTTCTAATAGTCGAATTGGATTCAAAAAGAGAAATTCTATTAAGAATAAAAAAAAAATTAACTTTCTCTCGTAAATTTTTCAATTTTTTTGCATGTAGAAATTTTGGAGATTCCTTCCTCATTATTTAAAACAGTTTTCATATAAATTTCTTGTTTTCCTTTTTCGAATAAAATTTGAGTATAAAATTGTGGATAGCCATGTTTATGTGTCAAGATTTTACCATCCTCTTCATAGATATTTCTTACGTATGTGTTTGATTTTTTAACACTAAGATCTGTTAACCTATATTTTTGATAGGTTTTTTCTTTATATACATAATTTCTCGTCATAATTAATTCATTAAGATTAAAGATATACTCATTTTTTAAAAATTCGTCTTGCTTATCATCACAAGCACTCAAAATTATTATTTCTGATTTCAAACTTTGAACTGGAAAAATTATTAATAAAAGAAAAATTAATGATCTAATTTTTCTCATTTTTTTCTGCAAAAAAAATACCTATTAAAAGTAGAGCAGTCCATCCTAATCCTAGTAAACCCTTAAAAACACTTGTATCAGCGCTCCAAATTTTAAGAACCAAAGCTCCAATTATAAGTCCAATTATATATATAATTATAACTATAGATGTTTTGCTCATTTACTTATTTCCTTTTTATCAAGTTCAGTTATACAAAATACAAACACAAAGTGAAATTATTATATGAAAATTAATATAATTCACAATAATTGTCGTTGGACAAATAGTTTCAATCATATATAAGACCTCTAAATTTGTGGGGCGATGGCGGAATTGGTAGACGCGTCGGTCTTAGGAACCGATAGAGCAATCTGTGAAGGTTCGAGTCCTTTTCGCCCTACCAAAATAAAATATGAAAGTTACAGTAGAAAATAAAAAAGGTCTTAATAAGGATCTAAAGATATTTGTTGATAAAAAAACAATAAATTCTTACATGAATGAAAAGTACGAGGAAATAAAAGGTACTGTAAATCTTAAAGGTTTTAGACCAGGAAAAGTTCCGAGAGAAATTCTTAAAAGACAATTTGGTAAAGCAATTTTTAATGAAGTTTTAGATAAAGTTTTAAAGGATACGACAACGAAAGCACTTGAAGAAAATAAAATTAAACCAGCTGGTCAGCCAAAACTTGATCTTAAAACCTATGGTGAAGATAAAGATCTAGAGTATGTAATTTCTGTTACTGAACTTCCTAAGGTTGAATTGAAATCAATTGATAATTTAAAGTTCGATGAATACATTGTAAAGATTGACTCAACAGAGGCTGATCAAAGAATAAAAGATATTGCAAAAAATCAACCAAATTTTAAAGACGCTCCTAATGATGCTAAAGCTTCAGACAAAGACTTAGTAATTTTTGATTATACAGCAACTGTTGATGGTAAAACTTTTAAAGGAGGCGAGGGAAAAAATACTCAATTAACACTAGGTAAAGATTTATTTTTGAAAGGGTTTGATAAACAATTAATTGGTGTCAAAAAAGATGATGAAAAAATAGTTGAAGCTGTATTGCCAGAAAATTTTCCTGAAAAAGATTTAATAAACAAGGTTGCAAAATTTAGTTGTAAAATTACCAGCGTGAAAAAACCTGAAGAAACAAAAATTGATGATGAATTTGCAAAAAACCTAGGTGCTAAAGATTTAAATGATTTAAAATCTTTAATTACAAAACAAATAAAGGACGAATATAAAAATTCTTTAGAGAGACTTTCTAAAAATCAAATAATTAAAGAACTTGAAAAATTTAAAGTAAATGAAATACCAGAAAATTTGATTGAGGAAGAAGTGAAAATTTTATCCCAAGGCATGTCAGATGAAGATGCAAAAAATAGTAGAAAGAACTTTGAGGAAATAGCAAAAAAAAGAATTAAAGTTGGTTTAATATTGAACGAGTTTGGAGAACAAAACAAAATTAAAGTTACTGAGCAAGAGATACAAACAGAAATTCAAAAACAAATCAGAATGATGCCGGGACAAGAAAAAATGGTAATGGATTTTTATCAAAAAAATCCTTCAGCAGTTGCAAGTTTGAGAGGCACTGTTTATGAGGAAAAAATTATTAGTCTTCTCAAAGAAAAGGCAAAGTCTAATAAAAAGGAAATTTCAAAAAATGAAGCGGAAAAAATTCTTAAAGACTCTCAAAAACAAGAGCTTGATCAAGAACTTAAGGATCAGAGAAAACCAAAAAAGAAGAATGATGAAAAAAAACTTACAGAGAACAAAAGTCAGCCAAAACCAAAAAAAGTGAAAACAATTACCAAAAAAACAAAAAAAGTTAGCAAAAAGTAATCTCAAGTTGTATAAGTAAAACGAATCAACTTATGACAAATAAAATATCTGAACATATGAGCACTTTAGTACCAATGGTGGTTGAGCAATCTAATAAAGGAGAGAGAGCATATGATATTTATTCAAGGTTACTAAAAGAAAGAATAATTTTTTTAACTGGTCAAATAAATGACAACGTCGCATCATTAGTCACTGCACAACTTCTTTTTTTAGAGGCTGAAGACCCAAAAAAAGAAATTTATTTATATATTAATAGTCCAGGTGGATTAGTAACAGCAGGTCTTGGTATTTATGATACAATGCAATATGTAAAACCTGACATATCTACTTTGTGTATTGGTCAAGCTGCATCAATGGGTTCATTTTTACTTTCAGCAGGAACTAAAGGAAAAAGATTTTCATTACCAAACTCAAGAATAATGGTTCATCAACCTTCTGCTGGTTTTCAAGGACAGGCAACTGATATAGAAATTCATGCTAATGAAGTATTGTCTCTAAAAAAAAGATTAAATGAGATTTACTCTAAACATACTGGTAAGTCTGTTGAAGATATAAAATCAGCACTTGAAAGAGACAATTTTATGACTGCTGATGCTGCAAAGTCTTTTGGTTTAATAGATGAAGTGGTAGAAAAAAGATCTTAAAACACAAGATATTGACATCTCATAATAGTAACTTGATTAGTATTGGATAACTATAATAAAGTATCTTAATTGATTCGTTTTATAAATTATGAACACTAATAATAAAAATATTTTATATTGCTCTTTTTGTGGAAAGAGCCAGCACGAGGTAAGGAAACTTATAGCAGGTCCGACAGTTTTTATCTGTGACGAGTGTGTGGAACTTTGCATGGATATTATTAAAGAAGAAAGTAAAGACACTTTTGTAAAACATCAAGACGGCCTACCATCACCAAAAGAAATTTGTTCTGTTCTAGACGACTATGTAATTGGTCAGTCGCACGCCAAAAAAGTTTTATCCGTAGCTGTGCATAATCATTACAAAAGATTGAATTATGAGAATAAAACAAGCAAAAATGTTGAGTTAGCTAAATCAAATATTCTTTTAGTTGGCCCAACTGGCTGTGGTAAAACTTTGTTGGCTCAAACACTTGCAAGAATTTTAGATGTTCCTTTTACTATGGCTGATGCAACAACTTTAACTGAAGCTGGTTATGTAGGTGAAGATGTAGAAAATATTATTTTAAAATTATTACAGGCTGCAGATTACAACGTAGAAAAAGCACAAAGAGGGATCGTGTATATAGATGAAGTAGATAAGATTAGTAGAAAATCTGAAAATCCTTCAATTACAAGAGATGTTTCAGGAGAGGGAGTCCAGCAAGCTTTACTAAAAATTATGGAGGGAACCATCGCTAGTGTTCCGCCACAAGGTGGTAGAAAACATCCTCAACAAGAATTTTTACAAGTTGATACGACAAATATTTTATTTATTTGTGGTGGAGCTTTTGCAGGTTTAGATAAAATAATATCACAACGTGACAAAGGAACCTCAATTGGTTTTGGTGCTGACGTAAAGAATACTCAAGATAAAAAAACAGGTGAATGGATGAAGGGTTTAGAACCTGAAGACTTATTAAAATATGGTTTGATACCTGAGTTTATTGGGAGACTTCCAATGATTGCAACTTTGGAGGACTTAGATGAAAAATCATTAATAAAAATACTTCAAGAGCCCAAAAACTCACTTACTAAACAATATCAGGAATTGTTTAAACTAGATGGTGCGAGACTTGTATTTAAAGATAATGCTTTAAAAGAAATCGCATTAAAAGCAATAAGAAAAAAAACTGGTGCTAGAGGGCTAAGATCGATTCTGGAAAATATTTTGTTAAAAACAATGTATGATCTTCCGAGTCAAGATAATATTGAAGAGGTAATAGTTGATGCTTCAGCTGTAAAAGGCCAATCGCAACCAATTATAGTACACTCTAAAACCGATAATAAATCCAAGACAAATAAGACAACAGCGGCTTAATATCCTTAATAAATAGCAAAAAGGTATTGCAAAATAGATTATAATATCCATATTTATTAGATGGAGATTAAATTAACATCACCTTTATTGCCATTAAGAGATATTGTGGTTTTTCCAAGCATGGTTATCCCGTTGTTTGTAGGAAGAGATAAATCAATATCTGCTCTAAATGAGGTAATGAAAAGAGATAAAAAGATTGTTTTAGTAACTCAAAAAAATTCTGAAATAGATGATCCTAAAAAAACAGATATATTCATGTATGGGTGTGAAGGAAGCATTCTTCAATTATTAAAATTACCAGATGGGACAGTTAAAGTTTTAGTTGAAGGAAAAAAAAGAGTAAAAATTTTAGATTTTAAGGATAATGAAAAATTTATCACTTGCGATTATAGTGTAAATAAGGATTTGGTAAGCAATGAGGAAGATTTATATCCTTTAGCTGCAACAGCTCTGAGAAGGCTTGAAAAACTTACATCAATAAATAAAAAAATATCAAATGAAACGATAGAGACTATTAAACAATTAAAAGATCCTTCTCAAATAGCAGATAACATTGCATCGCACATCTCAGCGACAATTTCTGAAAAACAACAAATTTTTGAAACTGTTGATGTTAAAAAACGATTGAATGCGATTATTAAAATTATGGAAAATGAAACTAGTATAATTGGCGTAGAAAAAAGAATTAGAGGAAGAGTTAAAACTCAAATGGAAAAAACCCAAAGGGAATATTACCTAAATGAACAGCTTAAAGCTATTCAAAAAGAATTAGGGGAAATAGAGGATGGAAAAGATGAAAGTACGAGTTTAAATAAATCAATTTTAAAAGCTAAGATGCCAAAAGAGGTAGAAAAGAAATGTTTACAGGAACTTAAAAAATTAAAAAATATGAGTCCAATGTCTGCTGAAGCGACTGTAGTGAGAAATTATTTAGATTGGATGATTGAACTTCCTTGGCATAAAAAAAGTGAAGTTGATATAGATTTAAAAAAAGCCCTCAATGTTTTAGATAAAGATCATTTTGGTTTAGAGAAAATCAAAGAGAGAATTGTTGAATTCCTAGCTGTTCAAAAACGAATGGAAAAAATTAAAGGTCCAATTTTATGTCTAGTGGGCCCCCCAGGTGTTGGTAAAACTTCTTTAGGAAAATCAATTGCAAAAGCGACTAATAGAGAATTTGTGCGAATGTCTGTTGGGGGTATGCGTGATGAGGCTGAGATAAGAGGACATAGAAGAACTTACATTGGATCACTACCTGGAAAAATTATTCAAATGATGAAAAAAGCTGGTACAAAAAATCCATTAATATTACTTGATGAAATTGACAAAATTGGTAATGATTATAGAGGAGATCCATCATCTGCTTTGCTAGAAGCTCTAGATCCCGAACAAAATACAACATTTAACGATCATTATCTCGAAGTAGATTATGATTTATCTGATGTAATGTTTGTAACAACAGCAAACACTTTAAATATATTACCACCTCTTTTAGATAGGATGGAGGTTATCAGACTCGCTGGATATACTGAGGATGAAAAAATAAATATTGCTAATAAATTTTTACTTCCAAAACAAATTAAGGATAACGGTGTAAAAGAAGCAGAGATGAAACTTGGTAGTGATATAATTAAAGAAATAATTAGAAGTTACACGAAAGAATCTGGAGTGAGAAATTTAGAAAGAGAGATTTCTAAGATTGCAAGAAAAGTAGTCAAAAAAGTTGTTGCTGGTGAAGAAAAAGAAGTCAACATTGATAATAAAAATTTGTCAGATTTTTTAGGTGTTCCAAAATTTAAATCAGGAGAATTAGAAACTGAGGATAGAATTGGTATTGTTACTGGACTTGCTTGGACTGAATATGGTGGAGAGATTTTAAAAATTGAAACTGCCACAATGCCTGGAAAAGGAAGAATGCAAATTACTGGTAAATTAGGTGATGTCATGCAGGAGTCAGTGAAGGCTGCAAAATCTTTTGTTAGATCTAAATGTCTAGAATATGGAATTATACCTCCAGTATTTGAAAAAAAAGATTTTCATATCCACGTTCCTGAGGGAGCTACGCCAAAAGATGGTCCATCAGCAGGTATAGGAATGGTGACTTCTATAGTGTCATCAATAACAAAAATACCAGTTAAAAGAGATGTAGCGATGACAGGGGAAGTTACATTAACAGGACAAGTGCTACCAATAGGAGGACTAAAAGAAAAGTTGTTAGCTGCTCATAGAGCTGGAATTAAGCAAGTTTTGATACCAAAAGAAAATGAGAAAGATTTGGTAGATATGCCAAGAAAAATTATTGATGAAATAAAAATAACACCTGTTGAGTTTGCTGATGAAGTTTTAAAAATTGCGCTAACTAAAGAGCTTAAAAAGACAGAGTGGGTTGAAGTTGATATTTCAAAAAAAGATGATAAATCTCAGGCAAGTATTCAATAAAGTTTTTTATGGAATTATTTATAATTTTAATAGTTGTTATTTTTATTACTTATTACTTAACCAGGCCAACATCAAAAATAGAAAAAGACAATTTTAACTCTAAAAACAATTGGAGAGGTGGATTTTAAAATCCCAAAATTCAATATAACTAATAAACTTGACGGTTATTTAACTTAAAGATATAAAACACGTTGTTTTTGGTTATGGGCGGTTAGCTCAGTTGGTAGAGCATCTCGTTTACACCGAGGGGGTCAAAGGTTCGAGTCCTTTACTGCCCACCAAAATGTTGAAAAGTGGGGGTGTAGCTCAGTTGGTTAGAGCGATCGCCTGTCACGCGATAGGTCGAGGGTTCGAGTCCCTTCACTCCCGCCACTTTTAATTGATTCCATGTATTACTGCTAAACAATTGATTTTGTTGATTTTTTTCGCTTGGACGGTGTAAATAATTGATTTTGTTGATTTTTTTTTTATTTAAAATGTGACTTAAGATCACTTCATCTAGCCAAAAAAAATGATATACATCCGACCAATGAGTGCGGAGTTTTTAAAAGATTATTTACCAATAATTTTGTTCCTAATTATAGCATTAGGATTAAGTTGTGCTTTCATAGTAATTAATTTTATCTTATCACCAAAAAATCCAGATCCAGAGAAGTTATCTGCTTATGAATGCGGATTTGAACCCTTTCAAGATTCAAGAATGGAATTTGATGTAAGGTTCTATTTAGTTGCAATATTATTTATAATTTTTGATCTTGAAATCGCTTTTTTATTTCCTTGGGCAATCTCTTTAGGAAATATTGGTATCTTAGGTTTTACATCAATGATGATTTTTTTGTTCATACTCACAATTGGATTTATTTATGAATGGAAAAAGGGTGCATTAGACTGGGAATAAAATTTTTTAAATGAACAATAGATTAGATCAAGTACCGGAAGAATTTAAACAACTTGCAGAGGATTTTGGTAAAAATGGTTTTATAACAACTTCATTAGAGAATTTAGTTAATTGGTCTAGATCTGGATCTTTACATTGGATGACTTTTGGTCTTGCTTGTTGCGCTGTTGAAATGATGCAGACAGCAATGCCAAGATATGATCTTGAGAGATTTGGTGCTGCCCCAAGAGGATCACCTAGACAATCAGATGTAATGATTGTTGCGGGAACTTTAACAAACAAAATGGCTCCTGCTTTAAGAAAGGTTTATGATCAAATGCCTGAACCAAGATATGTCATATCAATGGGAAGTTGTGCAAACGGCGGAGGTTATTATCATTACTCATATTCTGTGGTTAGAGGTTGCGATCGTATTGTACCTGTTGATGTATATGTTCCAGGTTGCCCACCTTCAGCAGAGGCATTGTTGTATGGAATAATGCAATTACAAAAAAAAATTAGAAACAAAGGTTCTTTCAAGAGATAAAATGAATAATTTAATTGATTTAGAAAAAAAAATTAATTCGAAATTAACTACTAAGATCAATAAGACTTCGATTAAACATAATCAAATTTATGTTAAAATTGATAAAGAGGATCTAATTGATGTTGTCTTATTCATAAAAACAAATAATGATATTAAATTTAGACAACTTATAGATATTACAGTAGTAGATTATCCTGAAGAAACTCAAAGGTTTAAAATTGTATATTTATTTCTAAGTCATGAGTTTAATCACAGATTGATTTTAAGTTATACTATAAATGAAAATGAGCTTATACCATCTTTAACACCTGTGTTTCCATCAGCAAATTGGATGGAAAGAGAAGTATTTGATATGTATGGAGTGAATTTTAAAGATCATCCTGATTTAAGAAGAATATTGACTGATTACGGTTTTGAGGGTCACCCATTAAGAAAAGATTTTCCTTTAACAGGCCACTCAGAGGTTAGGTATAGTGAAGACAAAAAAAAAGTCATTAAAGAGCCAGTCAAATTAGAACAAAATTATAGAAATTTTGATTACGAAAGTCCTTGGGAAGGGACTAAATATATTAAGGAAGTATCAGAAACCAATGACAAAAAAAATTAAAAATCTAAATTTAAATTTTGGTCCACAACATCCTGCAGCCCATGGCGTGTTAAGACTAATATTAGAGCTTGATGGGGAGGTTGTAGAAAAAGCAGACCCCCATATTGGTTTGTTACATCGAGGAACAGAAAAATTAATTGAAAATAAAACATATATGCAAGCAGTTCCATATTTTGATCGACTTGATTATGTTGCACCTATGAACCAAGAGCACGCATTTGCACTAGCAATTGAAAAAATTTTGAATATCGATGTTCCACTAAGAGCACAATATATAAGAGTTATGTTTTGTGAAATTGGAAGAATTTTAAGTCACATATTAAATGTGACTACTCAAGCTTTAGATGTTGGCGCTTTAACTCCATCGTTATGGGGATTTGAGGAAAGAGAGACTTTGATGACTTTTTATGAAAGAGCATCAGGATCAAGATTACATGCAAATTATTTCAGGGCCGGTGGTGTTCATCAAGATTTACCAGCTGGTCTAGAAAATGACATAGCAAAATTTTGCGAAAGTTTCCCAAAGATAATAAATGATCTTGAGAACCTTCTAACCGATAACAGAATATTTAAACAAAGAAACGTTGATATAGGCGTGGTAACCAAAGATGATGCATTAGATTACTCTTTTAGTGGTGTTATGATTAGAGGTTCTGGCATACCATGGGATCTTAGAAAATCTCAACCTTACGATTGTTATGATCAATTAGAATTTAAAATCCCTGTGGGTAAAAATGGTGACTGTTATGACAGATATTTATGTAGAATTGAGGAGATGAAAGAAAGTGTTTCCATTATTAAACAGTGTTTATCTAAAATGGAGAAAGGCCCAATAAAAACATTTGATGGAAAAATATCTCCACCATCAAAAAAAGAAATTAAACAATCAATGGAAGCATTAATACATCATTTTAAATTATTCACTGAAGGATATCGTGTACCCAAGGATGAAATTTATACTGCTGTTGAGGCACCTAAAGGTGAATTTGGTGTATATTTGATTTCAGATGGTTCTAGTAAACCATATAAGTGTAAAATTCGAGCACCAGGATTTTCACATTTGCAATCAATGGATTATTTAATTAAGGGTCATATGTTAGCAGACGTTCCTGCTGTACTTGGCTCTCTTGATATAGTTTTTGGGGAGGTTGATAGATGAGTTTAAGAAAGCCCGCAAAAAACCAACCTGAGAATTTTGAATTCAACCCTTCTTCATTAGAGGCAGCAAGAAAGATTGTTGATAAATATCCAAAAGGAAAACAACAAAGTGCTGTAATGGCATTACTATATATTGCTCAAAAACAAAATGACAACTGGATACCTTTAGCTGCCATGAAATACATCGCAAAATTTTTGAACATGCCTTATATAAAAGTTTATGAGGTCGCTACTTTCTACAGTATGTACAATTTGTCACCAGTTGGTAAATATTTTATTCAAGTGTGTACCACAACTCCGTGCATGATAAGAGGAGCAAATAAAATAGTTGAGGCATGTAAAGAAAAAATATCTGAAAATGAGTCAGAGTTATCAAATGATAAAAGTTGCTCATGGATGGAAGTTGAGTGTCTTGGTGCTTGTGTTAATGCTCCAATGATGCAAATTAATGATGATTATTATGAAGATCTTGATAAAGAAAAGACTTTGAAAATTTTAGATAAAATTTTAAGTGGGGAAAAACCGATACCCGGTTCATACAGAGGAAGAATAAATAATGAGCCAGAAAATAATAGAAAAACATTAATGGATTTAAAAAATGCTTAAAGATCACGATAGAATTTTTCAAAACTTATATAATGATTTAGGGCCTGATTTGATTTCATCTCAAAAAAGAGGTGACTGGGTTAACACCAAAGAGATAACAGGTAAAGGCAGAGACTGGATCATAAATGAAATTAAAGACTCACAACTTAGAGGTAGAGGAGGCGCAGGATTTCCAACTGGCTTAAAATGGTCATTTGCACCTAAAGAAGTTGGTTCAAGACCTCATTACTTAGTGATTAATGGAGATGAGTCCGAACCAGGTACATGCAAAGACAGAGATATTTTAAGATTTGAACCTCATAAATTAATTGAAGGATGCTTGATAGCGTCCTACGCAATTCAAGCTCATGTTTGCTACATTTATATTAGAGGTGAATATTTTGTTGACGGGCAAAAACTACAAGCAGCAATTGATGAGGCTTATGAAAAAAAATTGTTAGGTAAAAACGCTGCAGGTACAGGATGGGATTTGGATATTTATATTCACTATGGAGCTGGCGCTTATATTTGTGGAGAAGAAACAGCATTACTCGAGAGTATTGAGGGAAAAAAGGGTCAACCAAGATTAAAACCTCCCTTTCCAGCATTAATTGGCCTTTACGGTTGCCCAACGATAATTAACAATGTTGAAACAATAGCAGTAGTACCAACAATACTTAGGAGAGGTGGTAAATGGTTCTCATCTTTAGGTAGAGAAAAAAATACAGGTACTAAAATCTTTTGTATATCTGGCAATGTAAATAACCCATGTAATGTTGAAGAGGAAATGAATATTCCTTTAAAAGAATTGATTGAGGTTCATGCCGGTGGTGTAATTGGTGGTTGGGAAAATTTACAAGCTGTTATTCCAGGTGGATCATCAATGCCATTAATACCTAAAGAAAAATGTGAGACATTAACAATGGATTTTGACTCATTGATAGCTGAAAAAAGTGGATTGGGAACAGCTGGGGTTGTTGTAATAAATAAAGATCAAGACATCATAAAATGTATGGCTAGGATCGCGAGATTTTATAAACATGAAAGCTGTGGTCAGTGCACACCTTGCAGAGAAGGTTCGGGTTGGATGTGGAGAATGCTTGAAAGAATGGCAAAAGGAGAAGCGTCTAAAGATGAAATAGAAATGCTTGGTGATGTAACAAAACAAATAGAGGGTCATACAATTTGTGCTTTTGGTGAGGGTTCTTCTTGGCCAGTGCAAGGTTTATTAAGACATTTTAAAGATGAAATTAAAAAAAGAAATAAATTTGATCCAATTGTTAAAGAGAAAAAAAATATTCCTTATTTAGTGGATCAACATTTGTTGGATAAAAATGCATAAATTAAAAGTTAATGATATAGAAGTTGAGGTTGAAGAAGGACTTACTGTTCTTCAGGCTTGTGAAAAAGCAGGCGTAGAAATCCCAAGATTTTGTTACCATGAAAAATTATCGATAGCTGGAAATTGTAGAATGTGTTTAGTAGAAATGGAAAAATCGCCCAAACCTATTGCTTCATGTGCTATGCCTGCAGCAGATGGAATGGTTATAAAGACTAATACTCCAAAAATTGAGAAATCAAGAAAAGGGGTGATGGAGTTTTTATTAGCAAATCATCCTTTAGATTGCCCTGTTTGTGATCAAGGAGGAGAATGTGACCTTCAAGACCAATCAATGTTTTATGGAATAGACAAGTCTAGATTTAAAGAAAATAAAAGAGCTGTACCTGATAAAAATATGGGCCCACTTATCAAAACACAAATGACAAGATGTATTCATTGTACAAGATGTGTAAGATTTGCAACTGAGGTAGCAGGTGTACCTGAGTTAGGAGCTATTGGAAGAGGAGAGGATATGCAGATTACTACATATTTAGAGCAATCGGTTCAATCAGAATTATCTGGAAATGTGATTGACCTTTGTCCAGTTGGTGCTCTTACATCCAAACCATATGTTTTTGAGGCGAGACCATGGGAATTAAAAAAAACTGAAACAATAGATGTAATGGATGCAGTTGGTTCAAATATTCGGGTCGATACATATGATTGGGAAGTAAAAAGAGTTTTACCTATCATTAATGAAGATATCAATGAAGAATGGATTTCAGACAAAACAAGATATGCATGTGATGGATTACTAAACCAAAGGCTTGATACGCCATATATTAAATATAATAATAAATTTGAAAAAGCTAATTGGGACGAGGTTTACAAAATCATTAAATCTAAAATAGAAAATGCAAATAAAGATAGAATTTGTGGTTTTGTTGGAGATCTAACAAACATGGAAACAAGTTTCATTTTTAAAGAATTTCTAGAAAGAACAGTTAATACAAAAAAATATGATTTTAGATCTCAAAAGAGATTTATCGATAATTCAAAAAGAGAAAATTATCTGTTTAATTCATCAATAAACGGAATTGAAGAATCTGACCTAATTTTATTAATAGGAACAAATCCAAGATATGAAGCAACAATGGTAAATGCAAGAATAAGGAAAGCATTTGTAAATAACAATACTAAAATTGTTTCATTAAATGATGTTGGGGACTTAACATATGATTATCAATGTTTGAATGGAAAGACTAAAACAATCAAAGATATATTTGAAAATAATGATGAATTATCAAAGCAAATTATTGAGGCAAAAAAACCAATTGTGATATTTGGAGAGTCATTTTTTAAAGTAAAATCGGCAAATTATTTATTTAATTTATCTAAAGCATTCTTAAATAAAAATAATAAATTTAGTGATAATTGGAATCCATTAAATTTATTGTCAACAGATGCAGCTACAGTTGGAAATTTAGATTTAGGTATCATAGATAAAAGTAATAAAATTTTAGATGATCTTCATAATAATAAATTTGAAATTATTTTTTTAATGGGACAGGATAATTTAGATTTTAAAAAGAAAGATGAATTTGTAATTTATCAGGGAAGTCATGGAGATAAAGGTGCAGAAATTGCAGACATAATTTTACCTGGATCAGCTTTTACAGAACAATCAGGTCACTACACAAATCTAGAAGGAAAATTACAAAAAGCTTATAAGGCATCGTATCCTCCAGGAGATGCTAAAGAGGATTGGCAAATTATAAATGATCTTGCTGAAGTTATGAATAACAGAAAACTTTTTAATGATAAAAATGAACTTGAAAGTAGTATGCTTAACTACTTAAAGATAAATCAAGATCAACAAAGTTCAGAAATTAATAAAATAAATGACAATGATTTTAATGATGAAATTTTACAGATTGATTTAAAAAATTATTATTTTTCTAATGTCATTGCACGTTCATCTAAAACAATGCTTGAGTGTAACAATTCAAAAATAGATTTTAAAAAAACAGGCACTGAAGGTTAATATATGGAATACTTTAATATTATTTTTCAGGAAACTTACAAAATTTTATTTTTATTGATCCCTGTTTTAGTTTCAGTGGCTATGATAGTTTGGTTAGATCGAAGAGTTTGGGCTTTTGTTCAGAAAAGACAAGGACCAAATGTAGTTGGTCCTTTTGGTTTGTTACAATCTCTTGCAGATGCTCTAAAATATATTTTTAAAGAAATAATAATACCAGCAAGTTCGAACAAAGTAATTTTCAT
>CACPEI010000007.1 GCA_902632875.1 uncultured Pelagibacteraceae bacterium | reverse complement strand
CGATGACTCTGATTGCGCAACATCTGATAAAGATATGTTTCCTCTTTCTAATCTAATTTTATCGGTTTCTACTTGTCTTTCTAATAAATCAACATTTGAGCTATTTATAGCAAATTTCTCTCTTGCAGAAATCAATCCAGTATAAGCATCTGCAGCTTTATACAAAATTTCCTGTTCTTTTTTTAAAAGTTTAGCTTTTGCTAAGTCAATCCCAATTTTACTTTTTGCTAGCTCTGCCCCTCTTCCAAAATCTATTAAAGTTTGCGTTATAGTAACTGATTTTGTTTTAGGATCGACGTCACTGATGGTTGCGTCTGAGCCATCTCTATTGGTGAGTTTATCAGTATCTTCTTGACTTCTACTTCCCTCTAAAGTGACTGTTGGAAGATAGGAACTTTTTGAAACTTTAAGCTCTTGTTCAGAGATATTCAAACTTTCTCTCTCAGCGTTTAGCTCTGGATTAGTATTATAGGCCCTTTTTAGAGCTGAATTTAAAGTCTCCGCAAAAACAGACAAGGTAAAAAAATTAATAATCAGAAAAATTTTTAGAAATAATTTCATTTCTTTTTATATACTGCAGATTTAATCTGATGGTTACTATTTAAATTGAAAATTATTGATGCATACTTGGGCATATATTTAAACATATTTTGTGTAATTCTCTGATACGTTTGCATAAAATTGATCACATCCCCTCTACTCATTATTTTTGATTTAACTTTGCTTTTTATCCAAAGCTTTCTTTCTTGTTTTAATCTCCACTTTTGAAGCAAACTAAAATTTTTTGCCCTTAGATAAATCAAACAATTTAACTGGGAATATAAGGTTTTATACTTTGACTTCAGTTGATCGTTAACATACTTTCTCCAAATGTGTTTTTGATCTTTAGCTTTTTCCATTGAATTGATTGTTTTTTTTAAAGTAATATTGTTCTCTGATTTAGCACCAACACACCATCCCTCAAAAATAATCACATCTGGTCTCTTTTTTAAATCGAACCATTTCTTTTTATTATACCTTTCATCGATAGCTTTATTAAATGTAGGTAATTTTAATCTTTTAAATTTTCTACTTTTTGCCTTTTTAAAAAAACTTAATATCATATTTATATCATGCGTTCCTGGAACTCCTCTTGTCAAAAGCATAGGGTGAACTTTTTTTGATAAACTTATTCGCTCTTTTCTAGTTCTATAAAAGTCATCTATTGAAATTCTAAAGACATTTAATTTAAAATATTTAGTCAAAATAATCCTTATCAAAGAACTTATTGTTGTTTTGCCAGTTCCCTGACCGCCTGCTAAACCTACAAAATAGGGCCTTTTTTTATCAGCTTTTTCATTTATCCAAAAACATAACGGAACCAAAAAAGACTTAATCATTTTCTCTTTGTTCTTAAATTTATCGGCTTTTGTCTCTTGAGACTTAATGAACTTTAAACAATCTTTTTTTACCTTACCGAAGCATAAGCTGAATTGTTGCATGAAAATTATTTTTTATCCAATGGATGATTTTGACCATCGTTTACTGGAATTTCTTTCATATCGAAAGTATTTATTTCATCAATACAACCAACATTAAACCCTGTCATTGCTGGATTGATCCTAGGGTTATGATGTGTGTAAATTCCGCATTCAGAGCAAAAGTAATGTTTAGCCACTTTTGAGTGAAATTGATAAAGTTTTAATTTATCTTTGCCTTTGACAATTTTAAAATCCTCGTTTTTTACCATAGACATAATTGCACCTTTTCTCTTACATATAGAACAATTACATTTTATTACTTTAGCTAAATCTCCATCTAAATTAATTTCTGCTTCAACCGCTCCGCAATGACAAATTAGTTTTTTCATTTGATGTTTTAAACTATCCTTGGTTGAAGTTATCCACAAGCATACAAAATATAGTTTTGATGTTCACGTTTTGATTCAGTTTTGATTCAGTTACAGACTCAAAATACAACCTATTGACTGTATTGTATAACTGCGCTACAAATAAGAACAAAACAAGAACATGAAGCTTACTATTCCTTATTATCTTCATAAAGCTGGTGCTGGTTTTCCGTCGCCTGCCACTGATTATATCGAAGAAGATATTGATCTGAACATGCATTTAATCAAAAATGTTCCAGCAACTTTCATCATCAGAGTTCAGGGTAAATCCATGGTTGATGTTGGGATTAATGATGGGGATTTATTAGTTGTCGATAAAAGTTTAAAACCAAAAAACTTTTCAACAGTTATTGCAAATGTTCATGACGAGCTTGTGGTTAAAACTCTAGTTCAAGAAAGAGATAAAAAATTTTTATCATCTGGGTCTAAAGATTTTTCTAATAGAATTTTAATCAATGAAGAAGAAGATGTTTTCATCTGGGGAGTTGTGACTTATGTCATCCATTCAACGTACTAAAAAAATAGGCCTGGTTGATTGTAACTCTTTCTATGTTTCATGTGAAAGATTATTCAATCCAAGAATAAGAAAAAAACCTGTAGTTGTGCTGTCAAATAATGATGGGTGTATCATTTCTAGATCTAATGAAGCAAAAGCTTTAGGGATTAAAATGGGAGAACCTTATTTCAAAGCAAAAGATATTATTGTTAAAAATAAAGTTGAAGTTTTTTCATCAAATTATTCTTTGTATGGAGATTTATCTAGAAGAGTAATGAGAACGCTTAAAAGGTTTAATACTGAAATAGAAGTATATTCTATTGATGAGGCATTTATAGATTTGTCAAATTTTCCAGATTTTGAAGTTGAAAAAGTTGGTAGAGAAATTAGAGAAACAGTTTTGCAATGGACTGGTATTCCAACAAGCATCGGAATTGCTAAAACTAAAACTTTAAGTAAAGTTGCAAATCATATCGCAAAAAAAAAGCAATCAGGGGTAACAAGTCTAATTGGGATTGAAAATTTAGACCCTATTTTAGAAAAAGTTGAAATAAATGATATATGGGGTGTTGGCAGACAGTTAACAAAATTTTATCAAAAAAACGGTATTTATAATGCTAAGCAACTAAAGAACAAATCTAATACTTGGATTAAAAAATGTTCTAATGTTTTAAGTTCTAGGACTGCAATGGAACTTAGGGGAATACCTTGTATAGATTTAGAAACTACACAAACCAAAAGAAAAAGTTGCGTAGTCTCAAGATCATTTGGTAAAAGAATTGAAAAGTTTCAAGAACTGAAGGAAGCAGTTGCAAACTACTGTTTAAATGCATCTGAAAAAATTAGATCAGAGTCTTTAGTTGCAAAAGCGATTACAGTTTTTGTTCGAACGAGTCCTTTTCAAAGAGATTATGGTTATTATTCAAACTCAAAAACTATTGATTTTCCTATTGCAACAAACAGTAGCCTTGAAACTGTTAAAACTGCAGTTTCTATACTTGAGAGTATATTTAGAAATGGTTACCGTTATCAAAAAGCAGGTGTGATGCTTACAGGATTGCGTAACGATGATGGTAGAAAAAATTTATTTTCATCAGAAAAAGATGAAAAGATAAAAAGCTTAATGCAATCAATTGATAATACGAACTATAGGTATGGAAGATCAACTTTAAGTCTTGCAAGCGCAGGTGTTCATAAGAAATGGAACATGAGAAGGCAATACTCTTCTAAAATAGACACTGCTGACTTTTATTGTTTACCAACAATAAGAGCTACTTAGTAAAATGACAGTTTGCTTCGACTACTGTCCAAGAAGCTGAACCAAAAGGTCTATTGCCAATATTTAGATAATGGTGAACTAAATCCCACTGATAAGTATTAAGTTTACTTTTATCTTGAGACCATTCTTTTAATCTTTGTACATTTTCATGATCAGGAAATCTTGAAACATAGGCATATAACCATCCCCAATTACTACTTGATCGACTATTGAGGTCTTGTTTTTTATAATTTTTTGCAGGTCCTGGATGCTTCATGCTTTTTGCATATTCAAAAACAATTTCATTATTTTCAGTAAAATCTATAAAAAATTTCACAATGTTATGATAATTTTTTTCCTTATGTTCATAATCCCAAACATTATAACCTTGATTTTCAGCGATGATTGCAATGACTGCTAATGCATTCATAGCTCTTGCTTGATAAAACATTGCCCTTCCACCCCTTCTTGTTTCAATTGGCATACTTCCATCTTTTCTTTGGTACTTTATAGCTGCTTCAAAATTTTTAAAAGCAGTTCTAAATAACTTGTTGTCATTTAGTAAAATTCCTAATTGCATATGACTCATCGCAGATGATAAAGCATGATTATGTGCTCTTTTAGGTGTACCAGCTGCACCAGATCCTGATTTGTAGTTAGAGTATTCATACATTAAATGTTTATTTTTTTTGACTATCTTTTTAAACCAATCTTTTATAATTTTGTCCTCTGCTTCTGTAACTTCAATAACTTGTTTGGCAAATGAATATGCTGCCATCATTGGTGAAGCTATATAAAGATTAACAGTTAAAGTATCGTTCCAGTGTCTTCCTTCTCCATCAGAAGGTCCAGTTCGTTGGGCAGCATTAGCTTTTGACCATTCTAAAATCACTCTTTTTACATTTTGACATGCCTCTACATTTCCACTACCACATGGAAAACTAAAGTCTTCAAATTTATTCAAAGCATAATCAAATCTATTATCGAGTCCGTATCCAGAGGGTGCTTCGACTTTTAATACTGGTAAAACATAGTTCTTGTCCGGACTCACATATAAATCTTTAATGCATCCTTTTTTATCTTTTTGAATTGGGAAAATAATGTCTGGATTATTTACTACTGCTTTTTTTTTTATTTCTTTAAAGTCTGCATTAGAAAAACTAATACTTAAAAATAAAAAAATAATTACAAAATTAATTCTATTTAATATTCTCAATATCATTTATATTTGACAGTGCTTTATCAAATTCATCCATATTTTCTCTTAATGCAAGGTTGGATACTGAATTACGAGAATGTGATCGGTCAAATAAATGATATTGAAAGCTTAAATAAAAACTCAGTTAAAGATTTAAATTTACCAAATCAATTAAATGTAGCTATCGAATTATCAAAAAAGAATAATCCTGACTTGATAATTGCAAAACTTGAATATGAACAATCAAAAAAAGATACTATAAGCGCTAGATCAGATTTAGCTCCAACTGCTAAATTATCTTTCGACAGATCTAAAACAGAGGATTTAAGTTCATCATTTGATGAGAGGGAAAAAGATGTATTAAAAGCAACTGTCACTTGGCCATTTTTTTCTGGTGGAAAGAATTATGCAAATTTGAACAAAAATAAAAGTGCAGAATTACAAAAAAGTTTACTTTTTGAAAATTCTATAAAAAAAAATCAAACAGAAGTTGCTAGTGCATGGTCATCTTACCAATCAAATCAAAGCTTGTTGAACTCAGTCCGAGCGCAAGTTGATGCCGCTGAAATAGCAAACGAGGGTATTGTTGCAGAATATAATAGTGGTTCAGATAGAACGACTTTAGAGGTAATTCAATCTAACTCCCTTTTATTAAATGCTCAGATTTCTTTAGCTGATTCTGAAAAAAATTATATTTTATCCCAATTTAACCTTTTAAAATCTATTGGATTATTAAATAGCCAATATTTAGAAATTGAGTAATTATAAGGTTTTTTCATCAATTTTAATTTAACCTTGCTAATGAGAACAAAATGTGTACATTTAATTTATGATTCGAGTGTTAAAAAAATTAAAAAAAGAGGCTAAAAATGACGAAAAATAACCTAAAAGTAGTTAAATCTACAAAAGATCAAGAATTGGATATTAAAGAAAAGAATAAAGCATTAGATGCTGCAATCAGCCAGATAACTGACAATTTCGGAAAAGGTTCAGTTATGAAGCTAGGTGAAAAAAGAGCTATGGATATCGAGTCGATATCTACAGGATCTTTAAGTTTAGACTTAGCTTTAGGAATAGGCGGATTACCTAAAGGAAGAATTATAGAAGTGTATGGACCAGAGTCATCTGGAAAAACAACATTAGCATTACAAGTAGTTGCTGAAGCTCAAAAAGCTGGTGGAATTTGCGCGTTTGTCGATGCGGAGCATGCTTTAGATCCAGTCTATGCAAAAAAATTAGGAGTAAATACTGAAGAGCTTTTAATTTCTCAACCAGATGCAGGTGAGCAAGCTTTAGAAATCGCTGATACGCTAGTAAAATCAGGCTCTATTTCAGTTATTGTAATTGACTCTGTTGCAGCTTTAACGCCAAAAGCTGAAATTGAAGGTGAGATGGGTGATCATCATGTTGGTCTTCAATCAAGATTAATGAGTCAAGCTCTAAGAAAATTAACTGGTTCAATTTCAAATACAAATACAATGATGATTTTCATTAACCAAATCAGAATGAAAATTGGAGTTATGTTTGGAAGTCCAGAAACAACATCAGGTGGAAATGCGTTGAAGTTTTATTCATCTGTAAGAATGGACATTAGAAGAATTGGCGCCATCAAAGACAAAGATGAAATTATTGGCAACACTACAAGAGTAAAAGTAGTTAAAAATAAAGTTGCACCACCATTTAAAGTTGTTGAGTTTGACTTAATGTATGGCAGAGGAATTAGTAAAATGGGTGAGTTAGTTGACCTGGGTGCTAAAGCTGACATTATTGAAAAATCAGGAGCATGGTATGCTTACAAGGGTGAAAAAATAGGTCAAGGTAGAGAAAATGCAAAAACTTACCTTGCTCAAAACCCTAAAGTTGCTGCGGAAATAGAAATGGCAATTAGAGAAAAAGCAGGTGTGATTTCAAAGAAAATTGAAGGAAATCCATTAAGTCCTGAAAAAATTGAAAAAGAGAAGAAAGTAGCTGAAAAAGAAGAGGCTGCAAAAGAAGCTACTCCTTCCAAAAAGAACTAAAATTAAAGGTCATCTTTAAATTATTAAAGGCGCTTGTTATAAGCGCCTTTCCCCCTTTATCCCTAACTAGACATAGAATAAAAAAGCTGTATTTTAAAGTATGGCGGATAAATCATTAAATGAAATAAGAAGTACGTTCTTAAAATATTTTGAAAAGAATGATCATAAGATTGTTGAGTCGAGTAATTTAGTTCCAAATAACGATCCCACATTAATGTTTGCTAATTCTGGAATGGTTCAGTTCAAGAATGTATTTACCGGTCTAGAAAAAAGAGATTATCAAAGAGCAACCACATCTCAAAAATGTGTCAGAGCAGGCGGTAAGCATAATGATTTAGAAAATGTAGGTTACACTCCAAGACATCATACTTTTTTTGAAATGTTGGGAAATTTTTCTTTCGGGGACTATTTTAAAGAAAGAGGAATTGAACTTGCATGGAATTTAATCACTAAAGATTTTGGTTTAGATAAAAATAGGCTTTATGTAACGGTTTTTAATGAAGATGATGAAGCCTTCAATTTCTGGAAGAAAATAGCGGGTTTTAGTGATGACAGAATTATCAGAATTTCGACATCAGATAATTTTTGGTCAATGGGTGAAACAGGCCCTTGTGGTCCTTGCTCAGAAATATTTTATGATCATGGTGATCATTTAAAAGGTGGTTTACCAGGAACAAAGGATCAAGATGGAGATCGTTTTATTGAAATTTGGAACTTGGTATTTATGCAATATGAACAAGTTTCAAGAGATAAAAGAATAGATTTACCCAAACCATCCGTAGATACGGGAATGGGATTGGAGAGAATAGCTGCTCTTTTACAAGGCACTCACGATAATTATCGAACTGATCATTTTAAGAAATTAATAAGCTCCATATCAGATGTAACTAAAGTTAGACAAGCTGATAGTAATATATCGAGTTTTAGAGTAATTGCTGACCATTTAAGAGCAAGCTCGTTTCTTTTGGCAGAGGGTGTTCTGCCATCTAACGAAGGTCGTGGGTATGTCCTTAGAAGAATTATGAGAAGAGGAATGAGACATTCTCATTTACTTGGATCAAAAGAACCAATTTTTTATAAAATTTTTGAGTCTTTGAAGAATGAAATGTCTGGAAATTATCCAGAATTAGAGAGATCAAAGTCTTTGATTACAGAAACATTAAAAATGGAGGAAGAAAAATTTTTAGTTTTATTAGATAGAGGTATCAAAATTTTGAATGATGAAATTTCTAAAATTGATAAAGTTTTATCTGGTGAGGTAGCATTTAAGTTATACGATACGTACGGTTTTCCATTAGATCTCACGGAAGATATTTTGAAAAATAAATCATTAAAAGTTGACCATCAAAAATTTGATGAGTTAATGAAAAAAAGTAAAGAGCTTGCAAAAAAAAATTGGAAAGGATCTGGGGACAGCTCAGAGGAGGCAATTTGGTTTTCAATAAAGGATAAAATCGGGCCCACAGAATTTTTGGGTTACGAGTCTAATCATTCTGAAGGAGTAGTGTTAAATTTAATCAAAAAAAATCAAGAAGCTAAATCATTAGTTACGGGAGAAGAGGGAATGATAATAACTAATCAAACTCCTTTTTATGGTGAGTCAGGAGGACAACTTGGTGACAAAGGTACAATAGTATCTGGAAATTCTGTTTTTGAAGTTGATGATACACAAAAAAAACTTGGAGATTTATTTGTTCATTATGGATCAGTAAAAACTGGTGAAATCAAAATAAATGATGTAGTTGAAATGAAAATTGATGTTGAAAGAAGAGATAATCTAAAAGCATATCATTCAGCAACTCATTTACTGCATGAGTCCTTAAGAAGAACTTTAGGTAAGCATGTGATGCAAAAAGGATCATTAGTTGCGCCAGATCGATTAAGATTTGACTTTAGTCATATGAAACCAATTACTAATGAGGAACTAGAAACAATAGATAAAATAGTTAATGAGTATGTGAAAAATAGCTCAGAGGTTACTACAAGAATTATGACTCCTAAGGCAGCAATAGAAAAAGGAGCATTAGCTTTCTTTGGTGAAAAATACGGTGAAGAAGTTCGTGTAGTTTCAATGGGTAAGGAAAAAGATGCTTATTTTTCAACAGAATTATGCGGTGGAACACATGTGAAAAATACCGGAGATATTGGAAAATTTAAAACGATTAGCCAATCTTCTATTGCAGCAGGTGTTAGAAGAGTAGAGGCTTTGAGAGACAAACAGTTAGAGGATTTTATTAAGAATGAAGAAAAACTATCAACCTTGTCTACTCAAAAAGATGAAGAAAATATTAAAGAGCTATCATCCCAAATAATAAAACTTGGTGGAAAACCTAAACTTGATAGTAAAGATTTAAAAGAAATAATAAAAAATCTCTCAAAACAACTTGAACAATTGAATATAAGTTCAGTTCTACAAGACAAAACAAAAAACATTATTAATGATCAAAAAATAAATGATATAAAAGTTAGATTTCAAAAAGTTCAAGATCTACCCCCTAAAGATTTAAGAAAATTAGTTGATAATGGAAAAAAAGAATTGGGTGATGGAATTGTAATTGTTTTCGCAAGTAGCGAAGGCAAAGTTGGTTTAGGAGTTGGTGTAACAGATAAGCTGGTCGATAAATATGATGCCGTAAAATTTGCAAAATTAGGTTCTGAAATTATTGGTGGTAAAGGAGGTGGTGGTAGAAAAGATTTTGCTCAAGCAGGGGGACAAGATACGAATAAAATTGATGAAGCTTTTGAAAAAATTAAGTCTTTAATTTAGTTTCTTTTTTAGATTATTATCAATCACATCTAAAAACTGATTGGTTGTCAGATATTTGCTTGAGGGTCCAACCAATATCGCAAGATCTTTTGTCATTGACCCATTTTCAACGCTTTCAATACAAACTTTTTCTATAGTATTGGCGAATTTGATAAGCTCATTATTAGCATCGAGTTTACCTCTGTGTGCCAATCCTCTTGTCCAGGCAAAAATTGATGCAATTGGATTAGTAGATGTTTCTTTTCCTTGCTGATGCATTCTGTAGTGTCTGGTTACTGTTCCATGTGCTGCTTCTGCTTCCATTATTTTTCCATCAGGTGTAAGTAACGTACTAGTCATCAAACCTAATGAACCATATCCCTGAGCCATAGTATCTGATTGAACATCGCCATCATAATTTTTACATGCCCAGATATATTTTCCACTCCATTTCATCGCACAAGCAACCATGTCGTCAATTAATCTATGCTCATACGTAATATTTATTTTTTCAAATTTCTCTTTAAATTCTTTGTTATAAATTTCCTCAAATATATCTTTAAATCTTCCATCATATTTTTTAAGAATTGTATTTTTTGTAGATAAATAAACAGGCCAATTCTTTATTAATCCATAGCTGAAACAAGATCTTGCAAAATCTTCAATTGACTTGTCTAAATTATACATAGATAGCGCAACTCCTGGACCTGTAAAATTAAACACTTCATATTTGATTTCATCTTTTCCATCTTCTGAGGTCCATTTGACCTCCATTTTACCCTTACCTGGTACTTTAAAATCGGTGGCTCTATATTGATCTCCAAAAGCATGTCTTCCAATCACCACTGGATCAGACCATGATGGAACTAGTTTAGGAATATTAGAACAAATTATTGGTTCCCTAAATACCGTACCACCAATAATATTTCTTATAGTTCCGTTCGGAGATCTCCACATTTTTTTTAATTTAAATTCTTCTACCCGAGCTTCATCAGGGGTAATTGTTGCACATTTAATACCTACACCAAATTTTTTTATTGCATTTGCTGAGTCAATAGTGATTTGATCATCAGAGTCATCTCTACTTTTCATTCCTAAATCATAATACTCAATGCCAAGATCAAGATATGGAAGTATCAATTTTTTTTTAATAAAATCCCAGATAATTCTGGTCATTTCATCACCATCTAACTCGACTATAGGGTTTTTAACGCTAATTTTGCTCACTTAAATTTTTAATCTTATTAATTGAATTTCGCGTTTTTATATACATATTAATGAAAAATTATCAAATAGAAGAATATGTTTAGTAAAATATTTCCAAAAATTCACGCTGAGGGCTATAAATTTTTAGTTATAGCTGGAATAATCACAATAGTATTTTATGTTTTTAGTGATTTCCTAGGTCTTATTGGTTTGTTACTAACGATTTGGGTTTATTATTTTTTTAGAGACCCTGAGAGAGTTATAATTGAGAATGATGATTACCTTGTAAGTCCTGCTGATGGAGAGGTAATTAAAGTTGAAGAAGTTGATGGTCCAAAAGAATTAGGACTAGAAAGTAAAAAATTTAAAAAAATAAGTATATTCATGAATGTTTTTGACTGCCATGTAAACAGAACTCCATGTGCTGGAAAGGTAGAGGAAATCTTATATAAACCTGGTAAATTTGTTAATGCATCTCTTGATAAGGCGAGTGAGGATAATGAAAGAAATTATTTTAAAATAAAGGATAATCATAACAACGATATAATTATTGTCCAAATAGCAGGTTTGGTTGCACGAAGAATCGTTTGTGAAACAAATAAAGATCAAGAGTTAAAACAGGGTGAAAGAATTGGAATGATTAGGTTCGGAAGTAGAGCTGACGTTTATTACGAAAATTATGAGCCATTGGTTAAAGTTGGACAAAGAGCTATTTCTGGTGAGACATTACTAGCTAAAAAATAAAATGGAACAAAGAAAAAGTAATTTAAAGATAGTACCTGATAAGAAGAGTGCTAGAATGATATTGCCCAATATGCTCACTTTAATTGGAGTTTGTATTGGTTTAACTTCTATAAGATTTGCTTTAGATGAAAGATATGAAATTGCAATAATTGCAATTTTATTTGCTGCACTGATCGATGGTCTTGATGGAAGAATTGCAAGATTAATAAAAGGAACCTCTAAAGTAGGAAAAGAACTAGACTCATTAACAGACATGATAAGTTTTGGAGTAGCACCAGCGTTTATAATGTATTTTTGGAAATTAAATACTCTTGGAAAATTTGGCTGGTTACTTTGTTTAATATTTGTGGTTTGTGTAGCATTAAGATTGGCTAGGTTTAATATAAATTCAAATCAAGAGCCTTCTTGGAGAGATAATTTTTTTGAGGGTGTGCCCTCACCAGCAGGTGGTATTTTAGTTTTAACGCCTTTAATTATAAGTCTAAGTGGATTTGATTTTATAAATTTGAATTATGAAATAGTTGTCCCAGCTTTTTTCATAGCAACTTCTATTTTATTAATAAGTAAATTTCCAACATATTCATTTAAAAAAATAGTGATACCAAGAAAAACAACAATATTTTTACTTTTTAGTATTGTTTTATTTTTTGGCCTTTTACTTGTTTATACTTTTAATGTAATAGCAATAAGTGCAATCGTATATTTGCTTTTAATACCAATTAGTTTTTTACATTACTCTAGAATAAAAAAACGACTGGAAAATGAAAAAAATCAAGACGATGAAGATGATCTTGAAGATGTTTTATAATGAAGAAAAATGTCATTATCTCTTTAGCTGATGCAAATTATTTTTTACTTTTAAATGAATTAATAGACTCAATAAAAAGATTCAAGGAAAGTGAACAGATTGCGATTTGTATTCTTGATGCAGGTTTAACAGATGAACAAAAGAAAGATCTATCAAATAAAGTCGACTCAATCAAAAGTGCTGATTGGGATATAGAAGTTCCAGACTCTAAAGTTAAAGGAAAAGAATGGCTTAAAAGTCAAGTTTCAAGGGCTTTCTTACCTAGATACTTTCCAGGTTATGAAAAATATCTTTGGATAGATGCAGATGCATGGGTAAATTCTTGGTATCCAATCGAACTATTCTTAAAAGGATGTGAAAATGGTAAACTCTCAATTGCTTCTTCAGCAGATCGTGCTTACGGAAGAGTTTTGAGAGCGGAGTGGTTTTTAGGAAGTTTCGCCAGAATAAAATCACAAAATTACAAACATGCTAAATCTTCTGGTTTTTCAGAAAAAATTGCAAGACAAGTTGCCTTAAAGCCTCATTTAAATATTGGTGTCTTTGCCCTAGAGGCTAATGCTCCACATTGGGAAGTATGGCAAAAAAATCTTAAAAAGGCATTATCAGGCGGAAAAATTTGGGGCTCTGAACAAATAGCAATGAATATAACTATTTATTATGATGGTTTGAATGTAGAAATATTGCCCGCTTATTGTAATTGGACTTTAATTGAGGCTTTAAAGTTTGATACTAAAAAAAATACTTTGGTAGAACCTTACTTACCAAATCATGAAATAGGAATAGTGCATTTTGCTGGAAAAAATAATGATCAAATAAGAAAAGATAAAAATTTTATCTCTAAAATTGAAACTTTGGATGGTGAGGTAATAGATAAAAAACTTAGATTTAATAATTGATTGAAAAAAAATAAAATTTCAAAAAACTGGGTAAATAGACAAAAAAGAGATATTTTTGTTCGTAAATCTAAAATTGAGGGATTTAGAGCAAGATCTGCTTACAAATTAATTGAAATAAATGAAAAATTTAAAATTTTAAAAGGAGGAATGATAGTTGTCGATATTGGTGCTGCACCAGGTAGTTGGTCACAATATGCCTCAAGGATTGTTAAAAATAGCGGTCATGTAATTTCAATAGATTTAAAAAAAATGGATGAGATTAAGAACACGACTCAGATAAGTGGAGATTTTACTGAACCAGATATTCAAGAAATTATAAAAACTAATTTAGTTAAAGAAGCAGATCTTGTAATGTCAGATATGGCTATAAATACTACAGGAATAAAAAATATAGATTCTATTCAAACAGGTGAATTGTGTAAGGAGGCTATGATTTTTTCCAAAGAGATTATTAATAAAAATGGTTCATTTGTGTCTAAAATATTTATGGGATCATCATTTAATGAAATTGTCGCACTAGGTAAAAAACTTTTTAGAGAAGTTAGGGTTTTTAAACCTCAATCAAGTCGCAAAGACTCCAAAGAAAGTTTTATTATTTGTAAAAAAATTAGATAGTCCCTTTTAATTTTATAGGAATCATATATAAATCATTATGGATCCTATAAAAGAAGCACTTACCTTTGATGATGTTACCCTTGTTCCGAAGTATTCTGAAATACTGCCAACAGAAGTTGACACAAGTATTAAACTAACACCAAATTTAAAACTCAAGATACCACTTTTATCATCAGCGATGGATACTGTAACGGAAAGTAGAATGGCAATCGCAATTGCAAAAGCTGGTGGAATTGGGATTATTCATAGAAATTTAGACATAAAGAACCAAATTAAAGAAATTAAAAAAGTAAAAAAACACAACTTACTTGTTGGCGCTGCTGTTGGAGCTGGTCCAGATGAATTTAAAAGAGCCAAAGCAATTCTCAAAGAAAATTTGGATATGGTTGTTGTTGATACAGCGCATGGTCATACCAAAAAAGTTTCTGAAATTATCAAATTAATTAAAAAGATAAAAAATAAAAAAACTGCGTTATGTGCTGGTAATATTGCAACAACAGATGCAGCAAAATTTCTTGTAAAATTAGGTGTAGATATCATAAAAGTTGGGATAGGACCTGGCTCAATTTGCACAACGAGATTAGTTGCTGGTATTGGGGTACCTCAATTAAGTGCAATATTAAACGTGAGAAAAGGAGTTAAAAATAAGAATATTAAAATAATTTCCGATGGAGGTATAAAATACTCTGGGGATCTCGCTAAAGCTTTTGCAGCTGGAGCAGATGCAGTAATGATTGGTTCTTTATTTGCTGGCACCGATGAAACACCTGGAAAATTGATAAAGAGAAATGGAAAATTTTTTAAAAGTTTTAGAGGCATGGGTTCTGTAGGAGCTATGAACAAAGGATCAGCTGATAGATACTTTCAATCTAAACAAAAAGATTTGTCTAAATATGTACCTGAAGGTGTTGAAGGTTTGGCGAAATATAAAGGTAATGTAGATAAAGTAATTTTTAAATTAGTTGGTGGATTAAGATCCTCAATGGGGTATCTTGGATCCAAACAAATTAAAAACCTAAGATCTAAACCGCAATTTGTAAAAATTACAAAAGCAGGATTTTATGAAAGTATGGTTCATAACGTTGATGTAGTTAAAAACGACAATAAATATTAATGATCAGATTATCTAATTATACCCTTGTATTTTTCATTATTATAAATTTTCTAAACTTCAGTTTGGGAAATGAAAAATTTTTTAAGGAAGGTTTAGATTTCTATAATGCAAAAAAATATGAGGATGCGAGATTTATGTTTGAGAGAACTATTGTTTTTAATCCAAAAGATTCTAATGCGTACCTATATTTAGCAAAAATTTATAATTTAGAGGAAGATCAAGAAAACGAAAAAAAAAATTTAGAGGCAACACTTTTAATAGAACCCAATAATGAAGAAGCGATTTTAATGTCTATGAAAATAGCCTTAAAACAATCAAATTATTCTGAAGTAAAAGATTTATCTGATACATTTAGTAAAGTTTGTAAAAAACTTTGTGATGAAAATAAAAATATTTTAGAAACTCTGTCTAATATTGAGCCAAAAAATAATGAGTCCTGATCAAAGTCTTAAAAAGATCTTAATTATAGATTTTGGTTCACAATTTACCCAATTAATAGCAAGAAGAATAAGAGAGCTTGGAGTTTTTTCTGAAATTGTAAGTCATAAAAAAATTAGAAACAAAAATATTGAAGATTCTATCAAGGGCATAATTTTATCTGGTGGCCCACTAAACGTTTATGACATTAAAAGATATTCCTTTGATAAAAATATCATTGAAAACGATATACCAGTTCTTGGTATTTGTTTTGGGCATCAAATTTTATCAAAATTAAATGGAGGCCGGGTAAAACAATCAAAACATAGGGAATTCGGGTTAGCAAATATTTACAAGAAAAAAAATAGCCCTCTCACTAAAAATTTCTTTAGGAAAAATAAAACAATAAAAGTATGGATGAGCCATGCTGATCAAGTTTCAAAACTACCTAAAAATTTCAGAGTCATTGCCTCAAGTCAAAATTCAAAATTTGCCATGGTAGAAAATCAATCAAAGAATTTTTATGGAGTTCAATTTCATCCTGAAGTTACACATACTGAAAATGGTAAAAAACTTTTAAGTAATTTCATCTTTTTAATATGTAAAATTAAAAGAAATTGGTCCTCTAGGGATCAAAAGAAAAAATTGATAAGAGATATTAGAAAACAAGTAGGTAAAAGTAGAGTGATTTGTGCTTTGTCAGGTGGGGTAGATAGCAGCGTTGTTGCTCAATTACTGAATAAAGCAATTGGAAAAAATCTCTATTGTATATTTGTTAATACAGGTCTTCTTAGAAAAAATGAGGAAAAACAAGTTGTAGAAACATTCAAAAAAAAGTTAAGAATTAATTTAATTTATGTCAATGCTGAAAATGAATTTATTAGAAAATTAAAGAATATTACAGACCCAGAAAAAAAAAGAAAAATTATAGGTAATTTATTTATTAAGATTTTTGAACGTTATGCAAAAAAAATTAAAAGAGTAAAATATTTAGCACAAGGGACTCTTTACCCTGACTTAATTGAGAGTAAATCTGTTACTGGTAGCAAAACCTCTAAAATTAAATCTCATCATAATGTTGGGGGATTACCCAAAAAAATGAAACTTAGCCTTGTTGAGCCATTAAAGTTTTTATTTAAAGATGAGGTAAGAAAATTAGGATTAGAGCTTAAATTAAGTAAAGAAATAATATCTAGACATCCCTTTCCAGGCCCTGGTTTAGCTATAAGAATGCCAGGTATGATAACTAGAGAAAAAATAAACATTTTGAAAGAAGCAGATTATTATTTCATTAAGGGTTTAAAAGATCACAAATTATATGACAAAATTTGGCAAGCTTATGCAGCATTACTTCCAGTAAAAACAGTTGGTGTAATGGGAGATAATAGAACATATGAATATCTTTGTTTGCTGAGGGCTATAACTTCCGAAGATGGTATGACAGCTGATTTTTTTCAATTTAAAAAAACATTTATCCAAGAAATTTCAAATAAAATCGTTAATAGCATTAGGGGTATTAATAGAGTAGTTTATGACGTGACTTCTAAGCCACCAAGCACAATTGAACTAGAATGATAAAAAAAATTAAAAAAATTTTAAATAAAAAAAACAGAGCAAAAATAGTTTGTCTTACTGCTTATTCAAAAAATGTAGCAGAGGAAATTGATAAGTACGTTGATATTGTTTTAGTAGGGGATTCACTTGGTTCAGTTTTGTACAATTACAAAACTACAAGAAGTGTCAGTTTAACTGAAATGATAAATCACTCAAAAAGTGTAAGGCTCGGTGTTCAAAAAAGTTTAATGGTTGTCGATATGCCATACAAAACTTACGATACAAGTGTCTCAGCTTTAAAAAATTCTAAAAAAATAATGAAAGAGACAAAATGTGATGCTGTAAAATTAGAAGGGGGAAAAAAAATTATAAAACAAATTAGGGTTCTAATAAAAAATAATATTCCTGTTATGGGCCATCTTGGATTATTACCTCAATCTGCAAAAGGAAAATTTAAATCTAAAGGAAAGACAACTAAAGAAATTAATCAATTAATTAATGATGCTTTGTTACTCCAGAAAAATGGCGTTTTTGCAATTGTGCTGGAGTGTATTAAAACGCCAATAGCTAAACAAATAACTAAAAGTTTAAAAATTCCAACTATTGGAATTGGGTCTTCTGTTTATTGTGATGGTCAAGTCCTAGTAACTGATGATTTGATTGGTTTAAATCAAACTAATATTAAATTTGTAAAAAGATTTCTAAATGTAAAAAAATATATTAATTCAGGATTAAGAAAATTTGCTTATGAAGTAAGAACTAGTAAATACCCAACCAAAAAACATTCATATTAAAAATATTTTTTGAATTGTTCATTGATTGATAAAATTTCTAAATCTACAAGTCCCCCGATAACTAACTGAATTGCTACAAGTAGAATAAAACCTAAGCCAACATAAGCAATCCATAAATGTTTCTGAATATAATTTGCAAGGTATGTTGCCATAGCACCAGTCAGAATTACTGATAAAACTAAGCCAAAAATCATAAAACCAAAATTCCCTTTAGCCGCTCCAACAACACCTATGACGTTATCAAAACTAATTGTAATATCTGCAAACAAGACTTTGTAAACACTCTGAATATATGATGGTTCTTTTGATTTTTTCGTTGGTGATTTTACTTTCTTAATTTCAAAAAGATCTTTTCTTAAATCATTTACAATCCAAATTAAAAGTAAGCCACCTAAGATTTTGATAAAGTAAAATTTAAATAAATAAGTTGCAAATAAAGCAAAAACTACCTTAAAGATTAATGCTCCTGCAACGCCCCACAAAATAATTTGTCTTCTATTTTTTGGCGCAAAGTTTGCAGCAATTAAGCCAATGATAATTGCATTATCTGCTGCTAAGATTATATCTATAAAAATAATCTGAACTAATATGAGTGCTTCTTCTAACAAAATGAGCTTATAGTATTAAATATATAAAATAATTCAATTAAAAGTAGTATTATTTTTTTATTGAAAATCATTTTAATACATAATGAAATACTTTTAATAAAAATGGAGGACAAATGAAATTCTTAAAATATTTATCAACTATTTTAGTTTCATTAATTTTGTCAATTAACCTAGCAATTGCAGAGAAATGGGACATGGCTCTAGCTTATGGAGCAGGGAACTTTCATTCTGCAAATGCAGCTGAATTCGCAAAAAATGTAACTGAAAAAAGTGGCGGCAAGTTAACAATTGTAACTCACCCAGGTGGTTCTTTGTTTAAAGGTGGAGAAATTTTTAGAGCAGTAAGAACAGGTCAAGCTCAGATTGGTGAGAGATTTATGTCAGCTCTTGGAAAAGAAGATCCACTTTTAGAGGTTGACTCTCAACCATTCCTAGCAACTTCATACTCTGATGCAATGAAGCTATATAAAGCTTCTAAAGATGAAATTGTTAAAGGATTAGACGAGAAAGGCTTAGTGTTTCTTTACGCTGTGCCGTGGCCAGCACAAGGCTTATATAGTAAAAAAGAAATTAATTCTGTGGAAGATTTAAAAGGTCTAAAATTTAGAGCTTATAATTCAGCAACAATCAGAATCGCTGAGCTGACAGGAATGGCTCCTACAAAAATAGAGGCAGCCGAAATTAGTCAGGCTTTTTCTACTGGAGCAGTAGAAAGCATGATCACATCACCAACTACTGGTAAAAATTCAAAAATTTGGGAAAATGGTGTGAAATATTTCTATGATATTGCAGCTTGGTTTCCAAAAAATATGATAATTGTAAATAAAGATGCATGGAATAAACTAGATCAAGCGACCAAAGATCTGGTTATGAATCAAGCAGCCTTAGCTGAAAGAAAAGGTTGGCAGTTATCAAAACAAGGAAACGTGGGTGACAAAAAGGCTTTAGCTGACGCTGGTATGGTTGTTGGCAAAGTGAATGCACCTTTGCAAGCTCACTTTGAAAAAGTTGGACAGACAATGGCTAAGGAATGGTCTGAAAAAGCTGGTTCAAGAGGAGCTGCGGTTTTATCAAGTTATAGATAATTCAAATCTTAAAATTAAGGCCACTTATAATTTGAGTGGCCTTAAATTGTTATGCTAAAATCTTTAGATAGAAATTTAAATAAACTCTATAAATTCTCAGGTTATATTGCCGCTTTTTTTTTAATTCTAGTAGCAGTTTTTATACTGATTGGTATCTCATCAAGAATATTCAGTTTTTATATAAGAGGTCTTGCAGAATACTCAGGTTATTGCATGGCAGCTGCTTCCTTTTTCGCGTTAGCTTACACATTTGTAGAGGGTGGACATATTAGGATTACACTTTTCTTGGAAAAATTATCAGGTGCCAAAAAAAAATTTATTGAGACTTGGTGCTTAAGTATAGCAAGCTTTTTTTCAGGATATTTAGCTTTTTATTTTATTAAAATGTTAATTATTTCATATAAATTTCAAGAACGTAGCGAGGGAGCAGATGAAATTTTGATTTGGATTCCTCAAACAAGTGTAGCTATTGGATCAACAATTTTTTTTATAAGCGTTTTTCATCAATTTATTTTAACAATCAAAAAGCATTAGATGACTGAAATACTTTTAACAGTTTTCTTTATCAGTGTTTTATTATTTTTTTTAGGGTCTGGAATTTGGGTTGCTTTAAGTATGATTGGTGTATCGGCTATTGGTATGATGTTATTTACTTCAAGACCAGTTGGCGATGCAATGGCTACAACAATATGGGGGACATCATCCTCTTGGACACTTACCGCATTACCACTATTCGTCTGGATGGGTGAGATTTTGTTTAGGACAAAGCTTTCTGAAAATTTATTCAAAGGATTATCTCCTTGGATGCAAAAATTACCAGGAGGTTTAATCCATGTTAATGTTGTTGGGTGTGCATTATTTGCGGCAATTTCTGGCTCTTCAGCAGCGACTGTTGCAACAGTTGGAAAGATGTCTATTCCCGAATTAAGAAAAAGAAATTATCCAGAAAAAATCTTACTAGGCAGTTTAGCGGGTTCAGGAACACTGGGTTTGCTTATACCACCATCAATTATATTGATTATTTATGGAGTTGCTGTTCAAGAGTCTATAGCAAAATTATTTATTGCTGGAATTATTCCTGGAATAATGATCGCGCTAATATTTATGTCTTACGTAATTATCTGGTCGTTGATTAATAAAAAATTTATGCCTAAAATTATTGAGGAGTACTCATTTTTAGAAAAAATAAAAAGATCAAAACAACTTTTACCAGTGATTATTTTAATATTAGCTGTTATTGGATCGATATATACAGGAATAGCAACAGCTACTGAGGCAGCTTCACTAGGAGTTGTTGGAGCATTAATATTGTCTTACTTTCAAAAGAGTTTGACATTAAAGACTTTTAAGTCTTCTTTGCTTGGAGCAACTAAAACTTCCTGTATGATTGCTTTTATTTTAGCAGGCTCAACATTTTTATCTTTAGCAATGGGATTTACTGGGTTACCGAGAAATCTAGCTCTTTGGATCCAAAACATGGAACTATCTCCATATGTTTTGATTTTTGTTCTGATGATATTTTATATAATTTTAGGAATGTTTCTTGATGGTATTTCAGCAGTAGTTTTAACTATGGCAATCATTGAACCAATGATCAGGCAAGCAGGTTTTGATATGATTTGGTTTGGAATTTTTTTAGTCATTGTTGTTGAGATGGCACAAATCACTCCACCAGTTGGTTTTAATTTATTTGTTCTTCAAGGGATGGCAAAAAAAGATATGGGATATATTGCTAGAAGTGCATTTCCATTATTTTTACTAATGGTTCTTGCAGTCATACTAGTAGTAATTTTTCCAGAAATAGCTTTATGGATGCCCGAACAAATGATTAAAAATATAAATTAATATTTCGATTTTTCACCAGCTATCACAGCTTTGAGCTGGTCATATTCCTCGCAATTGCAACCTTTTAAAACCTCAAGCCTTTCAACTGCAAGATTATGTCTGTTAGTTGCAACATATAATTCGCCAAGATATTCGTTAATACCTTTATGTTTTGGATCAATAGCTAAACCCTGAAGATAATATTTCTCTCCATTTTCAAAATCCCCAAGCTTTCTAGTCGTGAAACCTAAATAATTAAGTGTATCAGCTTTACCAGGTTTTTTTTTATTTGATTTAATTAAAAGTTTTTGTGCTTTTGCATAACTTTTTTGTGCTTTTTCTAATTTTCCTTTTTTTTCGTATTTCTTAGCGCTTTTTATATGTACTACTGCTTTTTCATAATTCGTTTTTATTGAGCTTGACTCGCTAGAGGACGAACCAGCTGCAAATACGTTTGTTGTGATAAAGAAAATAATAGATAAAGATAAGATAATTTTTTTCATATTAAATAAATTTTTTCATTTTGTTTAAGGTTTTTAATTCTAAGCCATTTTCCACTAAATTTTCTCTTATTGATTTAGCAGTTGCTAACGAACTTAAATTATCACCATGTATACAAACAGAATCGATTTCACAAGGTATTTGCTTTCCACTGTGACAATTAAGCGACTGTGTTTGTACCATTTTTAATACATGTTTTTTTGCTTGTTCGGGGTCAGTTATTAGAGCATGAGACTTCTTTCTTGATACAAGATTGCCATCATCTTCATAATTTCTATCAGCAAAAATTTCACAGGCAAATTTCATGCCTAATTTTTTTGCCGCTTCTTGCATTTTTGATCCAGTAGGCACGAGATATATTATGTCTTTATTAATATCCTTAATAGTTTTTGCTAAAATTGTAGCCAATCCAATATCCTCACATGCCATATTATTTAATGCTCCATGAGGTTTTACATGAGATACGTTTTCCCCATGAGTAGAAGCTATTTTTTGAAGAATTTCATATTGATCAATTATAAGTTTTTTTATTTCACTTTCAGAAAGATTCATTCTTTCTCTGCCAAAATTTTCTGGATCATTAAAAGAGGGATGTGCACCAATACTCACTCCATTTTTTTTCGAAATTTTTACTACTTGATTCATGGTTTGCTCATCTCCGGCGTGATAGCCACAAGCGACATTAGCTGAATTCACGATTTCTAATAAATCTGGATCATACTTATTTGAGTGATGTTTTGATTTTTCACCTAAATCACAATTTATATTAATTTCCATACTCATAATTTGTAAGTATAACATGGCATGATTAAAAATATATCAAATCTTGGTGACGCAGCATTGTATTGTGATTTTGGGGCTGAGGTAAACAAAGAAATAAATAGTAAAGTAATACGATATTTTAAAAGTATTCAAAAAGAAAATATTGAAGGGATAAATAACTTAACTCCCTCATATAATAAATTAATTATTTCATTCGATCTTCGGAAAAAAAATTTTCAAACAATCAAAAAATTAATTGAAAATTTAAGCGTTATTAATGATGATGAATTAGAGAGTAACAAAATTAAGATACCTGTTTGTTGTGATGAAAATTTTTCTTTAGACATAAAAAGATTAGAAGAAAAATTGCAAATTAATCGTGATAAAATTTATGAGAAATTTTTTGGTAAGGAATTTTTTTGTTACATGACTGGTTTTATCGCAGGCATGCCTTTTCTGGGTGATCTAGAAAATGAGCTGCAGGCAAAACGCTTAGAAACACCAAGAGTAAAAGTACCTAAGGGTTCGGTTGGATTAACAGAACAATTTGCAAATGTTTATACATTTGAAAGTCCTGGTGGGTGGAATATCATTGGAAATACACCGCAAGTTATTTTTGATAGCGCTAAAGAGAATAATCCAAATTTAATTAATCCAGGTGATGTAGTTACTTTTGAGCAAATTACCAAGAATCAATATTACAATAACAATGAATAAAAATTATTTTGAAATAAAAAGAGCTGGAATAAACACAACATTTCAAGATCAAGGTAGAGGCAACCTTTATCACATTGGTATTCCATTTAGTGGAGCAATGGATAATAGAAATTTTCAAATTTCCAACAAACTTGTTGGTAATGAACTAAATTTTCCAACAATTGAATTTGCCTACCAAGGTCCTTTGTTAAAGTATTTTGGTAACAATATTAATTTTGCAATTGCGGGAGATGTGAAATTTATTATTAGAAAAAAAAATAATGCTATTGAGGGTAATTGTTATCAATCTTTCACTTTAGAAAATGGTGATGAATTAGATATTATAAGCACCAATAAATCTGTTTATGGATATTTATCTGTAAGTGGTGAATTCGATATAAATTATCAATGGTCAAGTTGCTCTGTTAATACAAAAGCAAACATAGGTGCGAATAATGGAAAAAAAATACAAGATGGACAAAAGATTTATATTTTGAAGATTAATAAAAATTTAAGTGATAAAAAATTAAATTATATTAATACAAAAATTGAAAATATTAGAGTTATACAAGGAACAAATTTTGACTATTTTTCTGATGAGGGAAAAAAAATTTTTTTTGAAAAAGAATTTGTAATATCAAAATTATCAGATCGTATGGGTATGAGATTAGAGGGACCAAAAATAGAAAATATTGTTGATACCAATATTAAATCAGAAGGTTTGTTAAAAGGTGTAATTCAAATACCAGCAGATGGAAATCCAATTATTATGCTTTCTGACCATGGCACTATTGGAGGTTATCCTAAAATAGGAGTTGTTATCAGTGCAGATTATGACAAATTAGTTCAACTAACCCCAGGTTCAAAAATTAAATTTAAAAAAGTCGAATTATCTGATGCAGAATCTTTATTTAAACTATATGAATTAGAGACACAAAATTTAATTTCACAAATTTAATGACTTTTATAAGAAACTTACCCGGTCCGTTATTAATTTTTTTAGGTGCATTAAGTTTAAGTTTTGGCGGATTGATTGTAAAATCTTTTGAGGGAGCTACATTATGGCAAATTTTATTTTGGCGATCTTTATTTTTTACTTTAACAGTCCTAGTTTTCTTAATTATTAGCTATAGGACAAAAACAATTGAAACCTTTTATAAATCCGGATTACCAGGATTTATTGGTGGAATTATTTTATCTTTTGGTTTTTGTGGATATGTATTTGCTATGTACAATACCACTGTTGCCAATACTAATTTTATCATTTCACTTCAAATATTGTTTCTTGCGGTATTTGGGTATTTCTTCCTTAAAGAAAAGATTAATTTAATTACTCTTATTTCTATTTGTATGGCGATGATAGGTGTTTTATTAATGGTTGGAAACTCATTATCACCTGGAGAATTATCTGGAAACTTAGCGGCTTTTACAATGCCAATTACTTTTGCAGTTTTAATAGTGATTGTGAGAAAATTTCCCACTGTGGATATGGTGCCAGCTCAGTTCGTTGCCGGTGTGAGTTCATGTTTAATTGGTTTTTTATTATCTCCAAAAATAATGATTTCTCCGAATGATATTTTTTTAGGTTTTCTCGCAGGTTTTTTTCAAGTTGGTTTTGGTTTTATATTTATAACTATTGGTGCAAGAACAACACCATCTGCCATGGTAGGAATCATAATGTTATCTGAATCTGTTCTAGGACCGATATGGGCATTCCTTTTTGTAAGTGAAAGACCCTCTGTATTTGGATTAATTGGTGGTGCAATTATACTTTTTGCAGTTTTATTACAATTTTATTCGCTTTTAAGTAAACAAAAAAAAATTGTTTCTGATTGACTTTCTTTCACACATGTAAGAATATCCTACCACGGGAGAGACTACAAAATATCGTAGCGCCGAAGGAGCAACCACCCAGGAATCTCTCAGGCAAAAAGGACCGTAACATATTAACTCTGGAAAGAGATTTAATTCTCGCCGAAGGAGCAAAACTCTCAGGCAAATATACAGATGGGTACAAAGAGTTAATATGGAAACAAAAAAAACATCGTTGTACCAATTACACCAAGATTGTAATGCAAAATTTGTTGAGTTTGCTGGCTATCAAATGCCAATACAATATTCGGAAGGTATTGTAGAAGAACACAAATTCACAAGAAACCACGCAGGTATTTTTGACGTTTCACATATGGGCCAATTATTTATTTATGGCGGTGAAGACTTAATAAAAGATTTAGAAAGAATTTTTCCTTTAGATTTAAAAAATTTAAAATTAAATCATTCAAAATATAGCTTCTTAATGGATAAAGATGCTGGGATACATGATGATTTAATTATAACAAAAACTAATGAAGGTTTTTTAATAATTCTCAATGCAGCATGTAAAGATAATGATTTCAAAATTTTAAAAGAACTTCTTAAAGAGAAGCACAAAATGGTTTTGGATGAAAATAGATCTTTAATTGCCATTCAGGGTCCTAAATCATCAGAAATTCTTAACGATATTATCAATGGTGTGAAAGATCTTAATTTTATGTCTGGAAACTGGTTTACATTTGAAAATCAGAAAGTTTATATTACGCGATCTGGCTATACAGGTGAAGACGGTTTCGAAATATCAATCGTAAATGATTTTGCAGACAAATTAACTAGAGAATTAATAAATAAAGGATCAAAATTAATAGGTCTTGGAGCAAGAGATACACTTAGATTGGAAGCTGGTTTATGTCTTTATGGTCATGATCTTGATAAAGACAAAACTCCAGTGGAAGCAAATTTAAAGTGGGCTATTTCAAAAGAAAGAATCTCTAAGGGAGACTTTATTGGTTCTGATATAATTATTAAACAATTAAATGATGGTGTCAGTAAAATAAGAGTTGGAATTAAACCTGAAGGAAGAATTATTGCTAGAGAAAAAACAAAAATATTTAATCAATCAGATGTTCATATTGGAGAAATCACAAGTGGTACATTTGGACCAAGTGTTAATGGGCCTGTTGCAATGGGTTATGTGGAAAATGAATTTTCGAAAAAAAATACTAAAGTATTTTTAGAAGTAAGAGGTAAAAAACATCCCGCAAGTATTTGCAGCTTACCATTTTATAAAAAAAGTTACGTTAAAGGAGTAAATTAATGAGTGAAGTAAAATATTCAAAAGAACACGAGTGGATTAAGCTAGATGGAGATGTTGCAACAATAGGTATCACACAACATGCAACAGAAATGTTAGGTGATATAGTTTTTGCAGAACTTCCAGAAAAAGGTGCTAACGTAGAGAAAGATGGTACAGCTGGTGTTGTAGAGTCAACCAAGGCCGCAAGTGATGTATATACACCTGTGAGTGGCGAAGTGGTTGATACAAATCAAGCTATAGTAGATGATCCATCAAAGATTAATCAAGATCCAGAAGATTCGGCTTGGTTTTTTAAACTTAAAATAAAAGATCCATCAGAAATGGATACTTTAATGAATAAAGACGATTACGACAAATTTGCAAAGGAGACTTCAACATAATGTTACCAAATTCAGAAAAAGATTTTTTAAAAAGACATATTGGTCCCTCTAAAGAAGACCAATCAAAAATGTTAAAAGAATTAAACTATAAATCACTAGAAGATTTGATTGACGATACTGTTCCAGAGAAAATAAAGTTTAAAGGTGAACTTAATATTGGTGAGTCTAATTCAGAGTACGAGGCGTTAAGAAAGTTACGAGCAATTTCGAAAAAAAATCAAGTTTACTCAAATTTTATTGGTATGGGTTACTATGGAACATATACACCCTACGTAATTTTGAGAAATATCTTAGAAAATCCAGGTTGGTATACTTCATACACACCTTATCAGCCTGAGGTAGCTCAAGGAAGACTCGAGATGTTATTAAACTTTCAACAAATGATTGTTGACTTTACGGGAATGGATATTGCCAATGCTTCTTTATTAGATGAAGGTACAGCAGCAGCAGAGGCTATGGGTCTAAGTCATAGATTGAATAAAAAAGATAGTAATATAGTTTTTGTTTCTGAAGATTGTCATCCTCAAACAATAAATGTAATTCAGACAAGAGCTGAACCAATGGGTTTAAAGGTTTTAGTCGGAAAAGAAGATGAAGTCTTAGACCAACTAAAAGAGGATTTAGTTTGTGGAATTTTACAATATCCTGGAACTTTAGGAGACATTAAAGACCCAAGTGAAGCAATTAGCAAAATTCACAAAAAAAACGGTAAGGCTGTATTAGCTTGTGATCTGTTAGCCCTAGCAAAATTAAAAACGCCAAGAGAACTTGGCGCCGACATTGCAGTTGGAAGCTCTCAAAGATTTGGTATTCCAATGGGATACGGAGGTCCACACGCAGCTTTTTTTGCTACAAAAGATGAGTTTAAAAGATCAATGCCCGGAAGGATTGTCGGTGTATCAGTTGATAGACATGATAATAAGGCATATAGATTATCATTACAAACTAGAGAGCAACATATCAGACGAGATAAGGCGACAAGTAATATTTGTACTGCCCAGGCTTTATTGGCAATTGTGTCAGCAGCATATGCTATTTATCATGGTCCGGATGGAATCAAAAATATTTCAGAAAGAGTGTCTCAATTGGCAAAAAGCTTTGCTGATAAAATAAAACAATCTGGATACGAGCTTTATTCGAATAATTTTTTTGATACAGTTACTATTATTACTAAAGAAAAGACTGATCAAATTTATAAGAA